>JBCCMW010000121.1:0-10584 GCA_039026175.1 Pseudomonadota bacterium | reverse complement strand
TCCCTCTTCGCCGCGCGGCCGAGACCCCGGGTGGCGCGACACCGTAGCGCTACTACTGGGCGCAAGCCGCTTTCGCTTGTCAAGGCTCGCCGGCCGCGCGAAGGGCCCGCGCCAAAGGGCCTGGCCGTCCCGCGCGCCCCGCGCCCGCGCGGCGACAGCCACGCACGCGTCAGACCGGCCGCACAGGCGTCAGCGCGTCCTCCGCCCATGCGGCGACAGCCGCGCACGCGTCAGACCGGCGGCGAAGGCGTCGGGGCGCCCTGCGCCCGTGCGGCAACAGCCGCGCACGCGTCACACCGGCGGCAAAGGCGTCAGCGCGGCCTGCGCCCGTGCGGCAGCAGCCGCGCACGCGTCAGACTGGCGGCGAAGGCGTCGGGGCGGCCTGCGCCCGTGCGGCAGCAGCCGCGCACGTGTCAGAACGGCGGCACAGGCGTCGGGGCGCCCTGCGCCCGTGCGGCAACAGCGCTTCGGCCGCGACGATGGACAGGTTGACCGCTCCGCCGCGGTGCGAGACCACGGAGACGGGACGGTTCTGCCGGGCAGTCGCGCGGCGGACGAAGAGGGAACGCGGAGGGTGCCGACCCCGGTGGGGGCACCCAGCCGCGGCTGCCCCCGCAACTGTGTGCGGCGAGCGCCCCCCGACACGCCACTGCGGCGCCGGCTTGTTCCGGCGGTGCGGGAAGGCCGGGACGGTGCGACGACCCGCGAGCCAGGAGACCTGCCGTCCCGGTCACCATGTCGTCCGTGCGGGGTGCGCGGCGGCGGGAGCGGGGTGCCGCTGCGGTGACAGTTGTCGCCGTCCCTGGGCCGGGATCGCCGGTCCGGCGGATACCCCGCAGCGCCCGGGCACCCAGCCCGGCCAGGCCTGGACCGCACCCATGCCCCCGATCGTCTTTCGTCTCCGCCGTCGCGCGTGTCGTGCCCCGCTTGCCTTCGACATCACCCGCGGCTCTTTTCGCTGGCCTGGGCTGGGCGCCTCGGCCGGGGCGGCACTCGTCGCGCTGGCGGTCGCACCCGCCCCGGCCCAGCAGGCACCCAGCGCCGTGCCCGCCGACACCCCGAACGGTGCCGACACGCTGACCCTGCCGACCATCGTGATCACGCCCACGCGCACGCCGCTGGAGCGCGCGGCCACGGGATCGAGCGTCGAGGTGATCGACCGCGCCGAGCTGGAGGCCCATCCCGAGCCGACCTTCGCCGAGGCGCTGGAGGGCGTGCCCGGCGTCGCCATCGCCACCCGCGGCGTGCCCGGCTCGTCCTCCGAGGTCTCGATCCGCGGCTTCGCGCAGGAGGACGTCATCCTGCGCATCGACGGCATCGAGTTGGCCGACCCGGGCGAGCTTCGCGTGCAAGCCGACTTCGGCCAAGTTCTGACCGGCGACATCGGCCGTATCGAGATCCTGAAGGGCGCCCAGTCGGCGCTCTATGGCGGCGAGGCGGTGGGCGGCGTGGTCGAGGCGACCACCGGGCTCGCGCGCGGCGACGGGCTGGTCGCCGAGGCGTTCCTGGAGGGCGGTGCCTTTGCCACGGTCCAGGGCAGCGCCCGCGTCGGCCAGGGCGCCGAGGACTGGGACGCCAGCGTCGCCGTCTCGGGCTTTCTGACCGACGGGTTCTCGGCCGCCTCGAGCGGGACCGAGGAGGACGGCTATCGCAACATCACCGTGTCGGCCACCGGCTCGGTCGACGTGGCCGAGGGCGTGACGGTGGGTGCCGCCTTCCGGTTTCTGGACCGCGAGACCGACGTCGACCGCGTCTCGCGCGGGCAGGTGCTGGACGCGCTCGACGCGACCGCGGCCTCTCAGATCGTCGCCGGCCGCGCGTTCCTCAAGCTGGACCACTTCGGCGGGCAGGCGACCAGCGAGCTGTCGTTCCAGGGCCTGGCGTCCGAGCGCAGCTTTGTCGAGGCCGGCGACGAGGACGTGTTCGAAGGCGAGCGCTTCAAGGTCGAGTACCTGGGGACGCTGAGCCTGTTCGACGGGCTCGACCTGGTCGCGGGCGGCGACTGGACGCGCGAGGCGGTCGCCACCTCGGACGGGCTCAGCGCCGACAGCACCATCGCCGGCGGCTTTGTGCAGGCGATCTGGTCGCCGCTGCAGCCCCTCACCCTGACCGGCAGCGTCCGCGGTGACCGACATTCCGAGTTCGGCGGCTTTATCACCTGGCGCACGACGCTGGCCTATCGGCCGATCCCGGGCACGGTGCTGCGCGCCGCGGCCGGCACGGGATTTCGCGCACCG
Organism: Pseudomonadota bacterium; assembly: GCA_039026175.1. GTDB lineage: Bacteria > Pseudomonadota > Alphaproteobacteria > Rhodobacterales > Rhodobacteraceae > Thermohalobaculum. The sequence continues at coordinate 8,347 of JBCCMW010000121.1, read as the reverse complement.
TCCAACCGCGAGCTGTTCAGCCCCGACTCGCCCTTCTTCGGCCCGGTCGGCAACCCCGACCTGGAACCCGAGGAGACGATCTCGTGGGAGGCGGGCATCGACCAGAGCCTGTTGGACGGCCGGCTGCGCGCGTCGGCGACCTACTTCGAGAGCCGCACCGACGAGCTGATCGATTTCGTGTTCGGCCTTGGCTATCAGCAGATCCCGGGCACCACGCGGCGGCGGGGCGCGGAACTGGGGGTCGAGGCGCAGCCGCTGGACTGGCTGACCCTGGGGGCGAGCTACACCTTCATCGATGCCGAGGATCCCACCGGTGCGCGGCTCGACTTTGTCCCGACCCACGATGTGGCCCTGTCGGCGACCGCCCGGCCGATCCCGCGGCTGACGCTGGCGGCACGGGCGAGCTATCTGACCGGGGTCGAGGACGGCGGCGTCGCGCTGGCGCCGTTCTTCCTGCTCGACGCCTCGGTGGCCTGGCGGGTGAACGAGCGGGTCGAGCTCTATGCCCGCGGCGAGAACCTGTTGGACCAGGCCTACGAGCGGGTCGACGGGTTCGAGACGCCGGGGATCGCGGGCTACGCCGGCATTCGGGTCAACTTCTGACCCGGGCGCCGGACGGGCGCGCTTGCCGGCGGGCGGGCGGCACCGAGGAGGCGAGGGGCGGCGATGCGCGTGGGCTGGGTGAACGCGGCGCTGGCAGGGCTGGTGGCAGCGCTGTTCGCCGCCTCGCTGCTGGTCGGCCCGGCCGAGATCGGGGTGGCCGACAGTCTGGCCGCGCTGTTCGGCGAGCAGGGCGGGGCAGCGGTGCTGGTGATGCGCGAGATCCGGCTGCCGCGCGCCATCCTGGGGCTTGCCATCGGTGCGACGCTGGGGCTGTCGGGCGCGGCGCTGCAGGGCTATCTGCGCAATCCCTTGGCCGAGCCGGGGCTGATAGGCGTATCGGCCACCGCCTCGCTGGGCGCGGTGCTGGCGATCTACTCGGGTGCGGCAGCGCTCTTTGCCCTGGCGCTGCCGCTGATGGCGCTGGGCGGCGCGCTGCTGGCGGTGCTGGCGGTGCAGGCGATGGCGGGCGGTGCCGGGGCCGGGCGGCCGGGCGGGGCGCTGACGCTGATCCTGGCGGGCGTCGCCGTCACCGCCTTCGCCTCGGCGATGACATCGCTGGCGCTCAACCTCTCGCCCAACCCCTTTGCGGCGCTCGAGATCGTGTTCTGGATGCTCGGCTCGCTGGCGGACAGGTCGATGCAGCATGTGGTCCTGGCGCTGCCTTTCATGGCGGTCGGATGGGTCATGCTGGCGGGTCTGGGGCGCGGGCTGGACGCGTTGACGCTGGGCGAAGACGCAGCGGCGTCCATGGGTGTGCGGCTGACGCGGCTGCGGCTGCTGGCGGTGCTGGGCACGGCGGCGTCGGTGGGGGCGGCGACCGCGGTGGCGGGTGCCATAGGCTTCGTCGGCCTCGTCGTGCCGCACCTGCTGCGCCCGCTGGTCGGCGCACAGCCCTCGCGGCTGCTCCTGGCCTCGGCACTGGGCGGGGCCGCGATGCTGCTGGCGGCCGACATCGCGGTGCGGGTGATCGCGCCGGGCGACGATCTCAAGCTGGGTGTGCTGACCGCCATCGTCGGGGCGCCCTTCTTCCTGTGGCTGGTCGTCAGGACGCGGCGGTCGCTGTCGTGAGGGAGGCGGCATGAGCCTGTTGTCGCTCTCGGACCTCACTGTCGAGCTTGGCGGTCGGCGGGTGGTGGACGGCGTCTCGCTGACCCTGCCGCCGGGGCGCTTCGCCGGGCTGATCGGGCCCAACGGCGCGGGCAAGACCAGCGTGCTGCGCGCGGCGCTGGGACTGATCCCCGCGGGCGGTGCCATCGCGCTGGGGGACCGGCGCCTCGACACCATGACGACGGGCGAGCGGGCGCTGGCCGCCGCCTACCTGCCGCAGGAACGCGAGATCGGCTGGCCGCTCAGCGTCGAGCGGCTGGTGATGCTGGGGCGCGGCCCGCATCGCCGCCCCGGCGCGCCGCCCGGCGCCGAGGACCGCGCGGCGGTGGCGCGGGCGATGGCGCGGATGGATGTCGCAGCCTTTGCCGCGCGCCCGGCCACCGCGCTCTCGGGCGGCGAACGGGCGCGGGTGCTGATCGCCCGCGCGCTGGCCCAGGAGGCGCCGCTGCTGCTGGCCGACGAGCCGATGGCGGGCCTGGATCCGGCGCACCAGATCGCGCTGGCCGCCACCTTCGCGACGCTGGCGGCCGAGGGGCGCGGGGTGCTCGCCTCGATCCACGAATTGGGTCTCGCGGCCTGGGCCTGCGACTGGCTGGTGCTGATCGACGCCGGACGGATCGTGGCCGAGGGATCGCCCCGCACCGTGCTGACCCCCGAGCGCCTGGCCGCAGTCTATGGCGTCGAGGCGCGGATCGACTGGTTGGGCGAGGTGCCCGCCATCGTGCCCTTCCGCCACGTCCGTGGCTGAGGTGCAGCGCAACGCCGGCGTGGAACGCCCACACGCCATGGGGAATTTCGTTATCGCTCGACCTGCGTCATAGTAGAACGCACGCCGCGGCGGTACGCACTGTCCACCGTCGGGCGCAGCCGGCCCGACAGCGCGGAGCGAGCAGTGGGCATCATCCCGGCCAAGTTCTGGCCCTACACCAACGCGCTCCGGGGTAAGCTGCGGCCGCGGCCCGATTTCGACGCCGTGGCCGAGGAGATCGAGATCCTGGCGCCGGCCGAGCCGGCCCAGCCGCGCCGCCGGGCCCTGCTGCCGGGCATGGTCGACCGGATCCAGAAGGTCGTCGACATGGCCGACCCCGTGCGCACGCTCGCCAACGTCGAGGCCGAGCATACGCCGCACATGGCGACGCGCCGGCTGCTGCTGCGCGACGTGCTGCTGCTGCCGCGCGGGATCTCGACCCGCGGCGGCAATCTGAACTGGTCGGACTCGGTCAAGCGGTATCAGCCCACGCCGGGGCCGCTGCCCGAGCTGGACGAGGCCTATTACCTGGAGACGCACCAGGGGTATCGGTTCTTTGCGCACTGGCTGGTGGGACTTGCAACCCATCAGTACGTACCGCCCGGCGCCACGGCGTTCCATCGCGGCAACGCACGCTGGCCCCATATGGCGCTGTATCGCGCTGTGACGGGTCTGGGCAGCGCCGAGCAGGACGTAGCGCTGGTGCGTCGACTGCAGGTGATCGACGAGCTGGGCTTTGGCACCCAGCGCCGCCGCCAGATGGCCCGGATGCGCGCGCGCGTGCACCGCTGGCTGGCCGATCCGTCGACCGCCGGCGACGAGACGGCGCCCGACCCTGCGACGCTGGCCCGGATCGGCGCCGGGCTGGCCGGCCGGCGCGTGTACCTGCGGCGCGTCAACGACGGCAACTTCCGCCGCGAGGTGGCCGACGAGGAGGCGCTCTGCGAGGCCCTGGCGCGCGAGGGCTTCGACATCGTCGATCCAGCGACGCTGGACGGCGAGGGCGTGCTGCGCAGGCTGGCCGGCGCTGCCATCACCGTCACGATCGAGGGCAGCCACGCGGCGCACTGCAGCTTTGCCCTGCCGCCCGGCGCGCTGTTGATACCGCTGATCCCCTGCGATCGGTTCACTGCGATCAACGCGGTGCGGGCCGAGGCGATGGACTGCCAGGCGGGCCTGGTGGTGGTCGAACGCGCCGCGGACGGCGGCTACCGGGTCTGGTTGGACGACATTCTGCGCACCATCGATCTCGCACTCACACTCCGGTGAAGCGGCGCAAGGCCGCGCTTTCGGCGCCGAATGTGGCGGAAGTCTGTTGCGCGCAACGCGCGTACCGTCCTTTTCCGGACCACAGACACCACATCTGGTGCCACCGGGCGCCAGATGCGCCTATCGGGTGTTTACTGGCGATTCGGTGCGGGCAGCGTTGTGGCGAAAATTTGGCAGGTTCCAGAATAATCGCCAAATACCTGAACAGATTCTGTGCCGAGATGAACGAAAATCAGGTTCTGATTGTAGACTGATCGGATTTTCGGACGCTTGTCCCAAAATGAAATGGAAATCTTTGCCTCATTCGGCCGGTAGGCGGTGCCGCGAAGACCACCGTAGGGATGGGTGAAATGCGCGGATACATTAATGACGACCGAGGGTCGGTAACGTTCTTCGTGGTTGTGTTATCGATCTTTCTTCTCGCTTTCGTTGGCCTGGTAATGGACACGGGCCGCTCGTTTTCGGCCCACAGCCAAATGCAAGCCTATGTGGACAACGTCGCGCTCGCCATGGCGCGCGAGCTGGACCGCTCGTCGGACAGTGTCGTGCGCGCGCAGGCGATCGCGGGCGAGGCGAACGGTCTGCTGTCGGGCGCTGCCATCGGCAAGTCGTCAACCATGGTCGGCGATCTGGGCGCCGAGGGAGGCGAGAGCTTCGCCATTCAGGAAATCGTCTACCTGCGCGAGCCGCCGCAGGTGCTGGGCTCCAAGCTGGACCGCGCGGAGATCGAGCGCGTGCGTGCCGCCAGCGCCGAGGAGGCGCGGGCCGTGCTGGTGATCGGGGCCGCTGCGGAAGTGCCGTGGACCTTCCTCAACCTGACCTCGCTGACCACCGGCAAGTCGTCGGACGGCGATTTCGACATCCAGACCTGGGCGGTGGCCGAGCTGGTGGTCGACCAGACCGTCGAGCAGAACCCGCTGCTCGCCGTCTGCGCGCCCGATCAGGCGACGGTCGACGGCCTGCAGCCGGGCCAGCAGATCCAGCTCAACAAGAGCGTGGACGGTAACTGGGGCGTCGGCAGCTACGGCATCATCGGCGGCATCCAGGACGACGAGAACGGCACCTGCTCGGCGCTGACCGGCGGTGCCCGCGCGGCCTGTCTGCTGGCGCTGAACGATCATGCCGGCTCCTCGGTGCCGAACGGTACGGTCGATGTGCAGGGCGACCAGACAGACCAGCTGACCGGTCAGCAGGGCCTGTCGATCAACGCCGGCCTGAACGCCCGTTTCGGCATCTATGCCGATGCGCTGGCCGAGTTTGCCGAGTCGGGTGCCATCTCGCCGGACGTCAACACGATCACCGGCATGCTCTACACCTGTTCGGGCGAGGCCGTCGGCGAGCGGACCGAGAGCCACGGTCTGCCGATCGACGAGTGCTTTAACGCGGGCACCTGCGACTTCGCCTCGCCCGTGGTCACGCAGGCCGCGCTGGAGGAGTACTGCGCGCTCACCTACAACGGCCTGGACCGCAAAGACACGGGCGACGGGTGCGAGCAGGAGTATGGCAACGGAGCCTCGTACACGACGCGCTACGATCTGTATCAGCTCGAGATCGCAAACAACAACCTGGACCCCGACGGTCCCGAGGCCCCGAACACCTGCAACGTCGCCAACGAGCAGGAGGATCGGCGGGTATTCGACGTGGCCTTCATCGATTGTACCGGCATGTCCGGCGTCACGCAGAGCGGCGTCAACGTGCTGGGCTACGGCCAGGTCTTCCTGACCAACCCGGTCGATGCGTCGGAGTACTATGTCGCGACGTTCGACGTGGATGCCCAGGGCGCGCCGCTGCTCGCCGGCGACGTGCCGTCCAGCGATCCGGTGTGGGTCGACGAGGGTTTCACCAATTACTCCAGCCCCGGCGAGGAACTGCACGATCCCTATGCCGCCATCGGGCTGACGATCAACGCAATCCCGTCGGTCGATGACCGCGGCCGCCAGGAGTGGGACGACAACGCCCCGATGCTGTTCGACAGCGACAACTACACGGGCCAGGACGACGACCTGCAGGCCACCGGCAGGGGCAATATCCTGATCATCTCGGAAGACGGCGATCAGGGCGACCCCGACGACGACGGCAAGGGCGGCACGCTAGTGTTCCGCTTCGACGAGCCGACCTACGTGCATTCGATCCTGGTCTTCGACACCGAGACCGGCGGCACCCTGCGCGTGTTCGACGAGCCGATCACCGACGAGGAACTGCATCTGATGAACCTGCAGGGCATCGAGTGCAGCAGCGACGAGGCGCAGAAGGAGAAGTGCGAGAACAGGCTGGGAGAGGACTTCCAGTACGATTTCGTCGACCAGGCGCGTCTCGACGAAGGCCACGTGATGGTCGAGGACGAGAACAACCCTGCGCAGCTGATCGAATACGATGAGAACGGCAACGAGGTCGGTCGCGAGGAGAGCTTCAAGCCGCACGATAGCAACTTCTGGGCGCGCGGCGTGACGCACCTCAAGGACAACGAGTACATCCGCGAGATGATCGACCAGGATGGCGTCTACGTGCTGACCTACACGATGCACGCGGACTCGGGCTCGGTCGACGACCTGATCTTCTGGAACGAGCGCACCGAGGTGACACAGCGCGATCGCGTCTATGTCGAGTTCTTGGGCGAGGCTCAGGGCATCATCTCTGACGGCAACATCTTCACGCAGATCACCAACTGATCCGACGTGCGATCGGACCGGGCCGCCACGGCCCGATCTCACCCGACACGGGGCCCCGGCACGCGCCGGGGCCCTTTCTCGTTTGCGTCTGTGCCGATGACGCTCAGCGCTGTTGGAGGCCAGCGATGCTCTCGGCCAACCGGACCAGCTGCAGGAACTCGGCGCGATAGGCGAACGGGTCGTCGCCGCGGGCCTCCTGCGCCAGAGCAAGCACGTCGTCATAGTCCCATGCGCCGGTGTAGCGCCCGCCCTGCAGAAGCTGGCCAAAGCCCGCCACCGCCGCGGCGAAGCGCGCCTCGCGACCCACCGGATCGTCGGCCGGGCGCGTATCGTCGGGCGTGACCGGTCGCGTGATCAGGCGGCTCTCGTCCTCGTCCGGCAGCTTGTAGCGGATCTTGACGAAGGCGTACTCGTCCGACGCGTCGGTCGCGCTGCCCGTTACGGTGCCCGCCGCGCTGCCCACGGCGCCGCCCGCCGCGCTGCCCGCCGCACCGTCCGCGCGCCGCGCGTCGCCCGACGGGGTGTAGCGCAAATCGTCGACCAGCCGTCCGTCACTGCCCGCCGGCGTGATCTCGTAGATCGCCGTCACCCGGTGGCCCGCCCCGATCTCGCCTGCATCCACGGCGTCGTTGTTGAAATCCTCGCGCGCCAACGCCCGGGTCTCGTAGCCGATCAGCCGGTACTCGGCGACGGTGCCAGGGTTGAACTCGACCTGGATCTTCACGTCCTTGGCGATGGGGAACAGCGACGCCCCGGCCTCGTCGACCAGCACCTTTCGGGCCTCGGACAGGGTGTCGATGTACGCCGCCTGCCCGTTGCCGTTCTGCGCCAACGCCTGCATCAGCGCGTCGTTCAGGTTGCCGCGGCCGAAGCCCAGCACCGACAGAAACACGCCGCTCTCGCGCTTGCGCTCGACAAAGCCCTTCAGCGCCGCGGGGTCCGAGATCCCGACGTTGAAATCGCCGTCGGTCGCCAGGATCACCCGGTTCACCGCATCGGGGTCGAAGGCGGCCTCGGCCTCGGCATAGGCCAGCTTCAGCCCCTGGCCGCCCGCAGTCGAGCCGCCCGCGTGCAGCGCGTCGAGCGCCGCCAGAATGGTCGCGCGCTCGCTGGCCGGCGTCGCCTTCAGCACGGTGCCCGCGCTGCCGGCATAGGTGACGATGGCGACGGTGTCCTCGGGCTGCAGCCGCTCGATCAGCAGCATGAACGCCTGGCGCAGCAGCGGCAGCTTGTCGGGCGAGGACATGCTGCCCAAGGTGTCGATCAGGAACGTCAGGTTGGCGCGCGGCCGCTCCTCGGCGGCAAACTCATAGCCCTTGAGCCCGATCGACATCAGCTTGGTCTCGGGGTTCCAAGGCGTGTCGGTGACGGTCACGTGCGCGGCAAACGGCTGATCGGCGCTGTCGGGCGCGGGATAGTCGTAGGCGAAGTAGTTCACCATCTCCTCGATCCGCACCGCATCGGCCGGCGGCAGGGCGCCCGCCTCCAACATGCGGCGCACGACGCTGTAGGACGCCGTGTCAACGTCGATCGAGAAGGTCGAGACCGGGTTCTCGGCCGTCACCTGCAGCGGGTTGTCGTCCGCCGTGGCAAAACGCTCGCGGCTGGTGTCGAGCTGCGGCAACGCGGGCTCGCGCGGCGCACCTCTCGGCGCACCGGGCGGCACGACCAGCGCGCGGGCCAGCCCGCGCCGCTCCGCCATGTGCTCTGCCATGCTGCTCTGCGCCGGGCCGCCGAGCTGTTGGAGCGCGGTCTGTCCCCGGGTGAAACGCTCGGCGCCGGTGCCGGGCGAGGCGGGCGACGGTGCCGGCGCCAGGCGCACGGCCGGCGCTGCGGCGGCGTCTGGGCGGGCGGGCACGGGCGGCTCGGCCGACCCGATGGCGCGGCCCACGCTGTCGCCGTCGAACAGGCCCCGCAACAGGCCGCCGCGACTGCCGCCACTGCTGCCGCC
>JBCCMW010000120.1:0-10616 GCA_039026175.1 Pseudomonadota bacterium | reverse complement strand
CGAGACCCGGCGCTTATTGCTGTCGACATCCAGCACCATGACCTCGACTTCCTGCGAGGTAGAGACGATCTTGCCCGGGTGGACGTTCTTTTTCGTCCAGGACATTTCAGAAACGTGCACCAAGCCTTCGACGCCCGGCTCCAGTTCGACAAATGCACCGTAATCCGTGATGTTCGTGACCCGGCCGGTAAATTTGGCACCCAGCGGGAACTTATCGCCCACGGTATCCCAAGGATCTGCCATCAGCTGCTTCATGCCAAGGCTGATCCGCTGCGTTTCCTTGTTGACCTTGACGACCTGCACCTTGACCGTCTCGCCGATCTGCAGGATCTCGGACGGGTGATTGACCCGGCGCCAGGCCATGTCGGTGACGTGGAGCAGGCCATCGACGCCGCCCAGATCGACGAATGCGCCGTAATCGGTGACGTTCTTGACGACGCCGTCGACCACATCGCCCTCGCCCAGCTTGCCGACGATCTCGGCGCGCTGCTCGGCCCGGCTCTCTTCAAGGATCGCACGACGAGATACAACGATATTGCCCCGGCGACGGTCCATTTTCAGGATCTGGAAAGGCTGAGGCACACCCATCAGCGGGCCGACATCGCGCACGGGGCGAACATCGATCTGGCTGCCGGGCAGGAACGCGACCGCGCCGCCCAGGTCGACGGTGAAGCCGCCCTTGACCCGGCCGAAGATCGCGCCCTCGACCCGGTCGCCGTTGTCGTTGGCCTTCTCCAGCCGGTCCCAGGCCTCCTCGCGCCGCGCCTTGTCGCGGCTGATCGCGGCCTCGCCGCGGGCGTTCTCGACCCGGTCCAAGAACACCTCGACGGTGTCGCCGATGTCCAGTTCCGCGGGCTTGCCGGGCGAGGCGAATTCTTTCAGATCGACGCGACCCTCGACCTTGAAGCCGACGTCGATGACGGCCTGGCCGTTCTCGATGGCGATGACGGTGCCTTTGACGACCGAGCCCTCCTCGGGCGTGGCCTGTTCCAGGCTCTCGTTCAGGAGAGCTTCGAATTCGTCCATCGAGGCGAGTGCTGACATACGGCTGACGTTCCTTCGATCATTACGGTTTTGCTGGCCAACCGGTTGGTTCCGGCGGTCTGGTGCTGGTGTTCGCGCAGCGTCGCCCCCGTTCCGAGCGTCGACGCCGTGCCGCAGCGGGTGCCGGGTGAGGTGCCACAGCGGTTCGGCTGGCGGCCGCCCGATCGCAAAGATGCCGTCTGCGCCGCCCGCTGCGGTCGCTCCGGCCCGTCAAGATCACGCGATGCGCCACCCGTGCGCAGAGCGCGCTATACCCGCGTGCCTCGGTGGCGGCAAGGGATTCGCCCGATCCGAAGCCGGCAGGGGTGGCGATGAAAGAGGGTGCGGGGTTTGAACTTGCGGGTTTGCGAAGGGTTCAGATCCGGGAGGCTAACCTGACGCGGGAGGGCAGGGAACCGACCGTTAAAACCGCATCAATGCTGCCCGTCCCGCGCGAGCCCTCCCTTAGAAACCCCGCAGACACCCCCACCGGTCGCCGATCCCGTCGCCCCATCCCCTCGTCGGGCATGTCGCCTTCGGGTGCCGTCCGTCGCTCTCGGCGCCGTCAGGTCATGCGCCTGCCGACCAGCGCCACCGCCGTCTCGACGGCTTCGTCGATGCTGAGGTCCGACGTGTCGATCTCGGTGGCATCGGTCGGGCGGCGCAGCGGCGCCGTCTCGCGGCTCTCGTCCTGCAGGTCGCGCGCCTTGATGTCGGCCAGCACCCGCTTCAGCGACACTTCGTGCTCGCCGCCGGCCACCAGCTCGGCGTGGCGGCGGGCGGCGCGCTCTTCTGGGCTCGCCGTCACCCACAGCTTCACGTCGGCCTCGGGCACGATAACGGTGCCGATGTCGCGCCCGTCCAGCACCGCGCCGCCGTCGCGGCGGGCAAAGTCCTGCTGCATCTTGACCAGTGCCTTGCGGACCACCGTGATTTTGGCCACGCGCGAGGCGGCGCGGGCGGCCAGCGCGCCGCGCAGCCCCGGCAGTGCCAGGTGCTCGGGGCGCAGGTCCTTGGCGATCAGCGCGGCCACGCCGGGATCGATCACGCCGCGCCCCTGGTCCATCGCCAGCTTGCCGACGGCGCGGTAGATCAGCCCGGTGTCGAGGTGCGCAAAGCCGAACCGCGTCGCGAGCGCGCGCGCGATCGTCCCCTTGCCGGCGCCGGCCGGTCCGTCAATGGCCACGCAGAACTGCATCGTCCCTTCCTTCGACGCCACATGTCCCGCACCCTCGTCCGTTCCTGTGGGGCAAGTGCCGGCGATGTAAAGATTGCACGGTCGGGCATGGGTGCACGCGAGTGTCGGACTGCGGTCCCTGTGCCGCAGCCGCGCCCGGTTCGCGCCCTGCTCTGGACCGGTCTGCAACCCGGTCTGTGCCCCGCCCGCGCTCTGCCCGCGCTCTGCCTGCGCCCTGTCCGCGCCCTGTCCGCGTCCTGCCCGCGGCCCATCGGCACCCCATCAGCACCCCGGCGGTGCGCGTGGGGCGATCGCGCCGCCGCTGCGCGACCGTGTCCGCCGCTGCCAGCCTGGGGCCAGGTCGCTCCGGCCGGGGCAGGCTGTCAGGCTTCGACGCCCGCGGTCTCGACTTCCGCGCTCGCCGGCTCGGTTCGCTCGAGCCGCGCGCCCAGCGCCTCCATGATCGGCATGAAGCCCGGAAAGCTCGTTGCGATGGGTCGCGCATCGTCCACCGTGACCGGCGCCTGCGCGCCGAGGCCGAGGCAGAGCGCGGACATCGCGATCCGGTGGTCCAGCTCTGTCGCCACCGTGGCACCGCCCGGCACGCCGTCGGGACCGAGACCGTGCACCGTCATCCCGTCCTCGTGCTCGGTCACCGCAACGCCGTTGGCGGCAAGGCAGGCGACCATGGCAGAGATGCGGTCGCTCTCCTTGACGCGGAGCTCGCCGATCCCGCGCATCACCGTATCGCCCTCGGCATAGGCGGCCAACGCCGCCAAGACGGGGTACTCGTCGATCATGCTGGGCGCGCGCTCGGGCGGCACCGCGACGCCCCGCAGGGCGCCGCTGTGGCGGGCGCAGAGATCCGCGACCGGCTCGCCCGACGCGTCGCGCCGGTTCTCCAGCGCGAGGTCCGCGCCCATGTCCAGCAGGGTGTCGTAAAACCCGGCCCGCGTGGGATTCAGGCTTATGCCGGGCACGGTGACCTCGGAGCCGGGCGCGATCAGCCCCGCAGCCACCGGGAAGGCGGCCGAAGACGGGTCGCGCGGGACCACGACGTGGCAGGGGGTCAGCTCCGGTCGGCCGAGGACGCGGATTGCACGGCCACCCTCGGGATGCGGCGCCATCGACACCTCGGCGCCAAAGGCGGTCAGCATCCGCTCGGTGTGGTCGCGCGTGGCCTCGCTCTCGATCACCACGGTCTCGCCCGGCGCGTTGAGACCGGCCAGCAGCACGGCCGATTTCACCTGGGCCGAGGCGACCGGCAGGCGATAGGTGACCGGCACCGGGTCGCGCGCCCCCGTCAGCGTGAGCGGCAGCAGCCCGCCCGCGCGCCCGGCCGCAACCGCGCCGAAGCCGGCCAGCGGGGCCAGGATACGGCCCATCGGCCGGCGGCGGAGCGAGGCGTCGCCGGTGAAGGTCGCAGCGATCGGGCAGGTCGCCATCATCCCCATGATCAGCCGCACGCCGGTGCCAGCGTTGCCGCAGTCGATCACGTCCTCGGGTTCCAGGAGCCCGCCGGTGCCGAGCCCGTGCACCGACCAGCGTCCGGGTCCGAGGCGCCGGACGCTGGCGCCGAACGCGCGCATGGCGGCGGCGGTTGCGATGACGTCCTCGCCCTCCAGCAGACCCTCGACGGTGGTCTCGCCCACGGCGAGGGTGCCGAGGATCAGCGCGCGGTGGCTGACCGACTTGTCGCCCGGCACCTCGACCGTGCCGCGGAGGGGCCCGGATGGGTGGACGGTGACGGGGACGGTGATGGGGACGGGGACGGGGACGGTGACGGGCATGGCCCCGGTCGGGCGGGCCGGCGTGCTGGTCATAGGGTCGCTCTCCTGCGCGGCGCTGCCCGGGCGTATCGCAGGGGCGGCACCCCGGTCCAGCCTGCGAGGCCCCACGCCCGGACACGCCCGGATGCGGGCCGCACCAGAGCCGCTCCGCGCGCCCGGGGCCCGGCGCGGGACTTCCAGTATCAGGTCGATGTCGAAGGGAGCCGCTCCGCACGCGCGGGGTCCGGCGCCTTCGGCGTAAGCGGCGCGGCAGGCAGCGGAAGTGATTGGCGTGGCAGGCAGCGTTGGGCGCCCGCCGGGACCGGCGCCTGCGCCAGGCGTTGCGCACCGAGGCGACGCCGTTGCGGCGGCCGAGACGAGGGCCGCTCTTGAGCCGTCGCAGCGGTGGCGTTGGGACGGGCAAGGCTGCGCACTGTGGCGGTTGCCGTGGCGCGCGGTCGTCTGTGTGTGGCGCCGATGCGGAAGGCGCGTTGGGACAGAGGCGCGCGACCGAGGTCGGCACGCCGGGTGCGGCGGTCAGCGGACGGGGTGCTCGGTGCGTCGGAAGCTAAGGTAATGGGGTCGGCGACCCGCGCGCAGCGCCTTGGCTTCGTACCGCGTGCCGGGCCAATCGGGCCAGGGCGTCCGCCAGTCCGCGGGCCGTTGGGCCAGCCAGTGAAAGCGCGGGTCCCGCATCAGGTGCTCGAGCGTGTGACGCACGTAGTCCTCGATGTCGGTCGCCACCCGCAGGAGCGCGCCCGGCGCCATGACCCGCGCCAGCGCCTCCAGATTGGCGGGGTTTACGAAGCGGCGCTTGTGGTGGCGCGCCTTGGGCCAGGGGTCGGGGTAGAGCAGGAAGACCCGGTCGATGGCGCCCTCGGGCAGGACGTCGATCAGGTCGCGCGCGTCGCCGGCGTGGACGGCGAGGTTATCGACCCCGGCGCGGTCGATGGCAGCCAGCAGTTTGGCGACGCCGTTGACGAAGGGCTCGGCGCCGATCAGGCCGAGATCCGGGTTGGCGGCGGCCTGTGTCACAAGGTGCTCGCCGCCGCCGAACCCGATCTCCAGCCAGACCGCCCGTTTGCCGGGGAAAAGCGCCGCAAGGTCGATCGGCCGCCGGCCCGGGTTTTCGGCCCAGGCGACACCGGGGGGCGAGAGGGCGTGCAGCGCGCCGTCCAACCGCGCCGCCTGCCGCTCTCGCAGCCGCTTGCCGTGGCGCCGGCCGTAGAGGTTGCGCCAGGGCCGAGGCGGGGCGTGGTCCGCATCCGGCGGACCGCTCATCGCCGGGCACCCCGGCGACCGAGGCCGAAGGCCCCGGAACCCAGGGCGCCGGAGGCGCCTTCGGCGGGTCTGGGTCCGGGGCCTTCGGCCGGTTCGGCGCCGGGGTCCGCGGGTGCGATCAGACGGCCGACTTCAGCGCCTCGGCCAGATCGGTACGCTCCCAGCTGAAACCCCCATCCGCATCCGGCTCGCGGCCGAAGTGGCCGTAGGCGGCGGTGCGGCGATAGATCGGCCGGTTCAGGCCCAGCTTGGTGCGGATACCGCGCGGGGTGAGCGACACGACCTCGCGGATCGCGGCCTCGATCTTGGCGGGGTCCATCTTCTCGGTCCCGTGCCCGTCGACATAGATCGCCAGCGGCTCGGCCACGCCGATCGCATAGGCAAGCTGGATGGTGCAGCGATCCGCCAGACCCGCCGCCACCACGTTCTTGGCCACGTAGCGCGCCGCATAGGCGGCCGAGCGGTCCACCTTGGTCGGGTCCTTGCCCGAGAAGGCGCCGCCGCCGTGGGGTGCCGCGCCGCCATAGGTGTCGACGATGATCTTGCGCCCGGTCAGGCCTGCGTCGCCGTCCGGCCCGCCGATCACGAACCGGCCCGTCGGGTTCACGTGCCAGATCGTCTTGTCGTCGATAAACCCCTCGGGGAACACGTCGCGGACAAAGGGCTCGACCACCTCGCGCATGTAGCCCGAGGTGATCTCCTTGCCGCTGTGGTCGTGCTCCAGGTGCTGGGTCGAGACCACGACGGTGTCGAGCCTGATCGGCTTGCCGTCGCGGTACTCGATGGTCACCTGGCTCTTGGCGTCGGGGCCGAACAGCGACTTGGGGTCGGTGTGCCGCGCCTCGGCCATCAGCCGCAGGATCTTGTGGCTGTACAGGATCGGCGCCGGCATCAGCTCGGGCGTTTCGTTGGTGGCGAAGCCGAACATGATGCCCTGGTCGCCGGCACCCTCGTCCTTGTTCTCGCCCTCGTCCACGCCCTGGGCGATGTCGGCCGATTGCTCGTGCACGAAACAGTCGATTGACGCCGTCTTGAAGTGGAAGCCCTTCTGCATATAGCCGATCTCGCGGATCGTATTGCGCGCCATCTCGACCATCTCGTCGTCGGACACGGCGTTGTCGGGGCTGATCTTGACCTCGCCCATAAGCACCACCTTGTTGGTGGTGGCGGCGGTCTCGACGGCGATACGCGCTTCGGGCTCGCGCGCGACGATCATGTCGACGATCGAGTCCGAGATCTGATCGCAGACCTTGTCCGGGTGACCTTCGGACACGCTCTCGGATGTCAGCAGGTAGTCGGTGCGCGCCATAGCCTGTCCCCCAAAAACACGCTGCGTGAAAGTCGTGCGGCAGCGCAGCATTCGCTCCCCCTATCGCCTAGCGAAATCCGCGCGCCCGGGTCAACGGCGCAGCGCGGCGTCGGGTCCTGTCGCCTCAGGCTGGGGCATGGTTTTGTCTAGAAACGAAGCAGACGGGTCACGCTGGTGGGACAAGGCCGGCCGGCGCGCGGCATCGGCGGCGCTGTGGGCCGGCGCGACGGCCCCCCGGACCCGGGGCAAAACCGGGCGCTGGCGCCTGTGTGTGACGCGGTGTCGGGCAGCGGCGGATCGTCGGCGGGAGATCTGGAGGCGAGGACGCGCCGTCGGGACGGCGAGATCAGCGTCGATCAGCGGCGCCCGGGGTCGCGCAGCACAGTGACGCCCAGCGCGCTGCGGCCCGTGGTGCCGGCGGCGGCAGTGCCCTGGCCGGTGGTCTGCCCGGCAGCGCCCTGACCGCCCATCTGGCCCCCGACTTGGCTCCCGACCGGGCCCCCCACCTGGCCGTGCGCCATGCGGTCGCTTTCGGCGATGGTGCGCACCAGTTCGATCAGGCGCGACCGAGTGTGCGGGTTGTCGATCCGGCTGAACGCCCGTGCCAGCGCGCGCCCCTCGGACGACGAGAAAAAGCGCACGAGATCGCCCTCGGTGCCGTCCGATGCCCGGTCCTGCCGGGTCAGCCCTTCGTAGAAAAAGCCCACGTCCACGCCCAGGACTTCGGCGATGTGAAACAACCGGCCTGCGCCGATCCGGTTCAGACCCTTCTCGTACTTCTGCACCTGTTGGAACGTCAGCCCGATCTCGTGGCCCAGTTGCTCCTGGCTCATGCCCTTGGCCTGGCGACGCATCTTGAGACGCGCGCCGATGTAGGCGTCGATCTCATCAGGAGCTTTTGTCATGTCTTGTCCTCTATCGTCCCACGACGATCCCGAAGGCAGCCGGCGGCCGCCCCCGCGAAAATCCTCCCACGCCATGAAACCCGCCACGCGACGCATAGGGCGTTCGGCCCTAAGCACCCCTAATGCCGACTAAGCCGCACAAAGCTGGCGAAAAAAAGAAGGACGGCTGAAAGGATCGCCATGCCGTCGCCCAAATCTGCATAGGGCGGCGCGGCCGCCCGGGGCGGCAGCACCGCGTCCAGCGCGCCGTGCATGCCCAGCGGCAGCGCGGCGACCACCCTGCCGTGCGCATCGATCATCGCCGAGATGCCGGTGTTGGCCGCGCGTACCATCGGCAGCCCCTGCTCGATCGCCCGCAGCCGGGCCTGCACGAGGTGCTGCTGCGGCCCACCCAGGGTGCCGAACCATGCGTCGTTGGTGATCTGCAGCAGCAGCCGCGGGCGCGCTGCGGTATGAGCCCCGGCCCCGGCCCCGGCGTTTGCGTTGGCATCGGCGCCGGCGACCGCGGCGGCGACCTCGGCCGGAAAGATCGCTTCGTAGCAGATCAGCGGCACAAAGGACGGCAGGCCCGCTGCCGTCACCGCCGTCGCCCTCGGTCCGGGCACAAAGGCGCCGCGGCCGGCCAGTTGGTCCAGCCCGACCGCGGCGAACAGGCCGCTGAAGGGCATGTACTCGCCGAACGGCACCAGGTGCGCCTTGTCATAGCGTGCGGCGATGCGGCCGTCGCGCTCCAGCACCATCAGGGCGTTGGCATAGCCCTGGCCGCTGCGGGCGATGGCGCCGAACACCAGGGGCGCACCGGCGGCTTCGGCCATGCGCGCAGTGGCGGCGGGCTGATCCTCGGGCAGAAAGGCGACCGCGGTCTCGGGCCACACCACCATGTCGGCCGGTCCTAGCGCCGGGTCGGCGGGTCCGGCGCTGAGATCCAGCGCCCGCGCGAAAAAGCGCGGGGCATGCTCGGGCGTCCATTTGAGGTGCTGCGCCGCGTTGGGCTGGACGATGCGGACGACCGGATCGGCCCCCAGCCCCGCCTCCTGTTCGGGGACAGGGGCCGCTGCCTCGCGCGCCGCGCCGCCGATCCAGAGCGCGGCGAAGGCCAACAGTGCGAGGCCTGCGCGCCAGCGCTGCCGCGGCGCCAGCGCCAGGGTGCCCGCCAGCCCGGTCAGTGCCAGCGTCAGCAGGCCCAGCCCGTGCGGGCCGACATAGGCTGCGGCCTGGGCCAGCGGCGTCTCGGCCCACACATAGCCTGGCAGCGCCCAGGGCAGCCCCGTCAGCACCCAGCCCCGCAGCCATTCCGTCAGCGTAAGCGCGCCTGCCAACCGCAACGCCGTGCCCGCCGGCGCAGCACCGGGACCCGCGCGCGCCACCGCGGCGGCGACGGCCCAGAACAGCGCCAGCCCCGCGGGCAGCAGCGTCACGGCAAAGGGCAGCAGCCAGGCATAGGCCTCGGCCTCGACCAGAAAGGCGTGACCGACCCAGTGCAGCGAGACGACGAGGTAGCCGAAGCCGAAGCACCAGCCGATGCGGGCGGCCGCACCCATGCCCTCGGTCCCGGCAACCAGCAGCGCCAGACAGGGCACCGCGACAAAGGCCGTCCAGGGCAGCCCGATGGGCGCGTGCCCGGCTGCGAACAGCACACCGGCCAACAGCGCCAGGCCCGCCCGGCGCCAGCCGCGCAGTGCGCCGGGCCAGGCGGCCGCGGCCCCAGGACCGGCACCAGGATCGGCCCCGGCCCCGGCCCCGGCAGCCGTGTCGGGGGCGACCGCCGCTCTGCGATCAGCGCCGTCCATCGCCGTACCCAAGGCTTGCCGTCACGCGCGGGGCGCCAGGATCGGCCGGTGTCAGGTCCCTGTGCATCGACCTGACCCGTCCCGTGTCGTGGCCCGCGTCCTCGGTCACTCGCCCGGGCGGGGCGGGGGCAGCAGGGCGGGCGGCGTGGCGCCGGCCAGGGTGAGGCGCAGGCGCTTGATCCGCCGGGCGTCGGCGTCGACGACCTGAAACTCGTGACCGTGCTCCAGGGCGATCACCTCGGCGCGCACCGGCACCCGGTTGGTGAGCATAAAGACGAAGCCGCCCAGCGTTTCGACTTCCTCGTCCCAGTTGTCGGGGCGCAGGGTGATGCCCGTCGCGTCCTCGAACGCTGCCAGTTCGGCGCGGGCATTGATCAGCCAGACGCCGGGCGCCTCCTCGCGCCAGTGGCTGCCCTCTTCCTCGTCGTGCTCGTCCTCGATGTCGCCGACGATCTGTTCGACCAGATCCTCGATCGTCACCAGCCCGTCCACGCCGCCGAACTCGTCGATCACCAGCGCCATGTGCACCCGCGCGCCCTGCATCTTTTGCAGCAGGGCGGCGATGCGCATCGAGGGCGGCACGAACAGCGCCTCGCGCAGGTGCTTGGCGATCTCGAAAGGCCCGTTCTGCGGCGGGCCGCCAACACCGTAGGTCAGCGCCAGGTCCTTTAGGTGGATGAACCCGATCGGGTCGTCCAGCGTCTCGCGGTAGACCGGCAGGCGCGAGAGAAAGCCGTCCGTCAGCGCACGCATCACGCTGTCCAGATCCGCGTCCTCGGGCACGGCCACTATGTCGGCGCGCGGGGTCATCACGTCTGCGACGCGCAGTTCGCGCAGGCGCAGGATGTTCTCGACCATCCCACGCTCGGCGTCGGTGCTGTCGCGGAACGCGGGACCCAGCGCTGCGGCCTCGTCCTCCTCGTCCGCCGCCTCGTCGCCGCTGCCGCCGAAGGCACCGGTTGCCCGTTTCAGCAGATCGCCGAACGACCAGCCGCTGCCCCATCGCTCGGCCGTGGCGCCGGGCATCGCACCTGGCGGCGCCTCGACCGGACCCTGCAGCGGTACCTGCGCCGTCACGGCACGCACCGCGGGCAGGTCGTGGCGCGTCCCGTTCCGGGCGTCGCCGATGCGGTCGGCGTGCGCTGCCCGGCTCACGGCGCCGTTGACGGCGGGCGCAGCTTCCCCGGGCTCGTCGGCCCCCTCCGCCGATGCCGCACCGTCCGGGGGTGCATCCTCGGGTGGGGGACGGGCCGGGCGGGCGGCGCCCGGGCTACTTTGTGAGGGGTCTTCGTCGGCTGGCGTGCCCGAAACGGGGGCGGTCGCGCCTGTCGAACTTTGATCCATCATGTCCGGCGGGTCGGG
>JBCCMW010000119.1:0-10636 GCA_039026175.1 Pseudomonadota bacterium | reverse complement strand
CGCGCAAGGCCCGCCCGGGCGCGGCAGGGCAACGCCGCGCCCGCCGCGGTCGCCGCTTCTTCGGCCGCGGCGCGCTGTTCCCGTTTCCCTTTGTCGGGCTGGGCCGGGGCGACGACACCACGGTGATCGTGCTGCCGCCACCGCCCGATGCCGGCCCGGTCGAGACCGCGCCCCCGCCCGAGCCGATGCCGCTGGCCGTGCCCAAGCGCGCACGGGTCGACGGGCGGGCCGGGCTGGCCGCCGCGCCGGCAGTCGAGGTGACGGTGGGGGCGGAAGGGGCGAGCGTGCAGACCGTGGCGGCCGCGCTCCGCGACAAGCGCCAACAGCTGGAGGGGGCGCTGGCGCTCGCCGGCCTCGCCTTCTGCCTCGACCCGGTCGACAACCTGCAGATTGCCCAGGCCACACCGCGCGAGGCGTTCACCGGCCGTCAGATCCTGGCGTTGCGGGTCGCCGACCCGGACGCGCTGCTCGCGCTGCTGGCGACGCTGGACGCCTCCGCCGTGTCGGGCATCAGCGTCGGTGATCCGGCGCCTGTCGACGCGGCCGACAGGGCGGCAGCGTTGCCGGTTGCGGCACCCGGACCCCAGCGTCGCCGCCCCCCTACGGCCTGCTGAGGCGTCTCAGTCCTCGTCCAGACCGTCGCGCAGCACCGTCTTCTGGATTTTGCCGGTCGAGGTGCGGGGCAGCGTCGCCTCGATCACCCGGCTCGGCGCCTTGAACCGTGCCAGCAGGCCGCGGACATGGTCGATCAGCGCCGCCTCGTCGGCCGACATGCCGGGACGCAGCTCGACAAAGGCGACCGGCGTCTCGCCCCAGCGCGGATGCGGCGCGCCGACCACCGCCGCCAGCGCGACGGCGGGGTGGGTCATCAGCGCGTTCTCGACCTCGATCGAGGAGACGTTCTCGCCGCCCGAGATGATGATGTCCTTGGCCCGGTCGCGAAGCTGCAGGTACCCGTCTGCGTGCATGACCGCCAGATCCCCGGTGCGGAACCAGCCGCCCTCGAACGCGCGCGCGGTGGCCTCGGGGTCGCGGTGATAGCCCTTCATCACGACGTTGCCGCGCATCATCACCTCGCCCAGCGTCTGGCCGTCCGCGGGCACGGGCGCCAGGGTCGCCGGGTCCAGCACGGCCAGCGCCTCCAGCGCCGCATAGCGCACGCCCTGGCGCGCCTTCAGCCGGGCCTGTTCGGCCACCGGCAGGGCCGACCACTCGGGGTGCCAGTCGCAGATCACGGCGGGGCCATAGACCTCGGTCAGGCCATAGACGTGGGTGACGGCGAAACCGGCCTCGGCCATTTCGGCCAGAATCGTCTCGCTGGGCGGGGCGGCCGCGGTCCAGAAATGCACGGTCCAGGTCGGTGGCGCCGCGGGCCGACGCTCCAGCACCGTCGCCATCACGACGGGCGCGCCGCACATCAGCGTCACCCGGTGGCGCGCGATGGCGTCCCAGATCGCGTCGGCCCGGACCTGGCGCAGGCACACCTGCAGCCCCCCTGCCAACACCACCGACCAGGGAAAGCACCAGCCGTTGCAGTGGAACATCGGCAGCGTCCACAGATAGACCGGCGGCGCGGCCAGCCGGGCATGGGTGAGGTTGCCCTCGGCCAACAGCGCGGCGCCGCGGTGGTGGTACAGCACGCCCTTGGGCCGCCCCGTCGTGCCCGAGGTGTAGTTCAGCGTGATCGCATCCCACTCGTCGGCCGGGCCGGTCCAGGCATAGGTGGGATCGCCGCCCGCCAGAAACGCCTCATAGTCCGGGCCGATCCCGGTGGGGGACAGGCCTTCGACCGGGTCGGCGTACTCGATCACCGTCGGGCGCGGGCCGGCCATGCGCGCCAACGCCGCGTCCAGCAGCGGCGACAGTGCAGCGTCGACCAGCACCAGCCGCGCGGGACCGTGATCTAGGATATAGGCGATCTCGTCGGCCGAGAGCCGCGTGTTGATGGCGTTCAGAACGGCCCCGGCCATTGGCACGCCGAAGTGCGCCTCGACCAGCGGGGGGGTGTTGAACAGCAGCGCCGAGACGACCTCGCCCCGCGCGACGCCCGCCGCCGCCACAGCCGAGGCCAACCGCCGCGCCCGGGCATAGAGCGTGGCATAGTCCGTCGTGTCGGCCCCATAGGCGAGGGCCGCGCGCGCGGGATAGGTCGCCGCCGCCCGCGCGAGCTGGCCGAGCGGCGTAATCGGCTGAAAGTTGGCGGGCCGCGCCGCCAGGAAGGCCGCGTTGGGGCCGTCGCCGGCCTCCGCCCCGGCCCCGCGCGCGTTTGCGTTGTCGTCCATCGGCCTCCTCCGCCACGCTGCCGGATCATCACGCCCCACCGCGGCCCAGGCGGCCGCACGCCCCAATGCGGCCCGACCCGCCGCACGTCCCACCGCGGCCCGACCAGCCGCACGTCCCACCGCGGCCCGGGGGGCGGTCGCACGCCCCACGGCGGCCCGGGCGGCCGCACGCTACACCGCGGCCTAGCCGGTCGCAGGTCCCACGGCGGCCCGTGGGCGGCCGCACGCCGGGCTGCGGCCCAGCCGCTGGGCGACCGGCCACGGCCAGAGAGCCGGGCAACCTGCGCCGGCCCTGTCGTCGAGCGACCGACCGGCGGGCCGGCGGCAGAGGCGCCCACGCCGCGACCCGCGGCGGGAGCCGCTGCCGGGGCGCGTCGTTCTAGCGCTGTATCCGGATGGCGGGAAGTCCAACGGGCCGGGCGACTTCGCCATCGACACGGGCCGTCGGGCCGGCGCAGGCTCCGCGCGTTTGCCCCGTTGCCCCCCACCGGCAGCCGACGCGGGCCACCGACAGCTGGCCGACGAGGTTGGGAAGGGAGCGCGATGGCGGACAGTCTGGAACGCCGGGTCGCCATCGTCACTGGCGCGGGCGGCGCCATCGGCGGCGCCATTGCCCAGCGCCTGATCGCGGCCGGCGCCCGCGTGATGCTGGCCGACGAGAATGATCAGAGCCTGTCGGCCGCCGTCGCCAACCTCAAGGCCCCGGCCGAGCAGGTGGCGAAGTTCCACGTGCGCGCCCACGACAGGCTGGGTGCGGCCAACATGCTGGCCGCCACGCTGGACGCCTTCGACGATGTCGACATCCTGGTCAACATCCCGCGCTCGACCCAGCCGGGCTCGTTCGCCGACCTCGACGGCGCCGGTCTCTCGGAAGCGCTGCAGCTGAACGTGGTGAACTCGTTCCTGCTGGCCCAGGCCGTAGCGCGCCATCTGGTCGAGCGGCTGGAGGCCGACCGCGACGCCTATCCGGGCACGATCCTGAACGTGAGCTCGATCGCGGCGCGGCGCACGGTGCCCGAACTCCTCGCCTATTCGGTGAGCTGCGCAGGGCTCGACCAGCTGACCCGCTCGATGTCGGCCGATCTTGCCAGCTATGGCATCCGGGTGAACGGCATCGCGCTCGGCGCCGTGATGACGGAACGGATGCGCCAGGTGCTGCGCGAGCGCGATGACCTGCGCGCCGAGCTGGTCCGCGTCACCCCGCTCGGCCGCATCGGCGAGGCGGAAGAGGCCGCGGGCGTCGCGTTGTTCCTGCTCTCGTCGGCCGCGAGCTTCGTCACCGGCGAGATCGTGACGGTCGACGGTGGGCGCTCGGTCCTGGATCCCCTCGCCTCGCCGGTCCGCTGAGGCCGCCTCCGACCTTGCGGAATCGCGGCTGGTCGCCGCGATGCTCGATGCGGGGAAACGGCGGCAGCCCCAGCCTGCCCCATAGCATCCGCGGAGGCCGGGAAGGGGGAAGGGGAAGGGGGTGGGCTGAGAGAAGCCCCGGGGGGCTTCTGGCCAAGCGTGTTGCGGGTGCCGTGCCGCGTCAAGGACACGCGGGCGCTGCCCGTCGCCTGGCGGCGATCCTTGACCCGGCCCGACCCCCGCGCATCGCGCCTGGACCTCGGCTATGCGGGCAGGGGGTGGAGCGGCTGCGGCGCGCGGCGCGCGGCGGGGGCTCAGATCGGGCCGAACGGCGGTGCCGTGAGGGTGCCGTCCACGACGAGCGTCAGCCGATGCGCTTCCCACGCGGCGGGCGGCTCCAGCTTGTCGGCCAGCCGCGCCACGGCCGCCTGGGGCACCGCCGCGCCGCGCCCGCGGTTCTGCGCAAACAGCCGGCCGGGCAGCGGCTCCAGGTACACGATGTGCAGCGCCGCGCCATAGTCGCGGGCCAGATCGCAGATCTTGGCGCGCATCATCCGCGTGACGTTGGTCGCGTTCCAGGCAAAGGCCCGGCCGGCGCGCAGGTGCACCCGCGCCGCCTCGCGCGCCGCCTGGATCACCCGGCCCTGGTCGCCGGTGCCGGCGGCGCCGATCTCGGCCCGGATCGCATCGAGGCTGACGACCGGCAGATCGGGCGCGTGGGCCGCCAGCCAACTGTCCTTGCCCGCGCCGGGCAGCCCCGTCATCACCGTCACCCACAGCCGCGGCGCCCGGTGCGCGGCATAGGCGGCGTCGCGGTCCTCGCGCTCGAAGTAAGCGACCCGGCTCTCGGCATTGGCGAAGGGATAGGGGGTGTCCGCCGCACCGGCCTCCTCGAACGTCGCCTCGGCCAGCGCGATGTTATCGATCAGCGCCGGCACGTCGTCGGCGATCCGCCCCCGCGCATCGGCCAGTGCGTGCAGGCAGAGATCGCGCGCATGCGCCGTCCACGAGGTGCGCACGGCAAGCCGCCCGGGCGCCTCGCGTTCGATCAGCCAGAACGGCAGCTGGTGCGCTGCGACGATGCCGCAGAGCCGCTCGCGCCAGGCGAAGGGCGCGCCGGCCTCCCACAACAGCCGCCGCGCCATCAGCGCACCGATGCGCGAGTGGCCGCGCGCGGTCAGCCGCCCGTCTTCCTGGCGCGTGGTCGCAGGCTTGCCGATGTCGTGCAGCACCGCTGCCCAGAACAGCGCCGAGCGCCGCTCGGGCGGCAGTGCGCGCCAGCGCGGCTCGGCCACCAGCGCCTCGACCACCATGCGGGTGTGGATGCCGACATCGCCCTCGCCATGGTGCACCGGGTTCTGCGGGCAGGCGTCGAGCGCTGCGAGCCCGGGCCAAAGCGGCCAGATCGCGCCCCAATCGACACTCCAGCCTGGGGACTGGGGCACCAGGGCCTGCAGCCGGGCGAAATCGGGCCCCGTCATCGCCCGGCCCCCCTGTCGGCGATCCTGTCCGCGGGCGGGCCGTCGTAGGCGCCGGGGACGCCCAGGACAGGCGCCAGGATATCGACCCCCGGGGCCAGCCGGTTGGGTAGGATCGGGCGATCGTGCCAGTGGCTGTCGGCGTCCTTGATCGCCTGCAGAAAGCCTGCGCGGACGAATTTGTAGCGCGCCGCCACCGCCGAGCCGGCCTCGCGCTTGAGGTACAGCCCCTCGGCCAGGTCGCTGTCGTCGGTCTGGCGCATCACCATGTCGAGCCGGCTGCCGCTGGCCTGGGCCGCCTCGGCCAGTGCCGCGCGCCACCCTGCCGACTTGTAGAGCGACACCGCGACCTGTCGCTGCAGATCCGAGACCCGCCCGACCGTGCCCTGGCCCAGCACCGGGACCGGCATCACCGGCAGCCCGCCCAACAGCGCGCGGCGAGCGGCGGTCGAGAGGAACGCGCCGGCCTCGCGGTCCCACACGTCGAACTCAAGGAAAAAGTGCGGCAGCCGGTCGTAGAACACCGTGTGCTTGGCGTAGAGCCATTCGCCGTACATCACGTATCGCGCACCCAGCACGGCGTGCAGCGCCTGGGCGTGGGTATAGGCCCAGGTCTTGAACAGCGCGAACTGCCGCTCGCGTCCGCCGCCCGCCAGGAAGTGCCCCCGGCTCTGCAGCCAGAGCCCACCCGACGCGTCGAACGAGAGGGCGGCGTTGGCGCCGTCCAGCTTTTCCTCGATCGTCAGGGACACGCCGCGGAGTGCCGCCAGCGGTTCGTCGTCCGCGCTGTCGCCGGCCTGCAGGCGCGAGCCTTCCAGGTGCCGCGTGCGCGGGTACTTGAGGATTTCCATGTCTGCCTTCCCGGCCGCATCTGCGCGGCCCGACCCACGACTAGCCCAGCAGCCGCCTGGCAAGGCGGCAGCGGTTCACGCGTCGCTGGTCAACGGCGTCACATGGCATCCTCCGTCGCGGGGCGCTGTACCCCAAGCGCGGCCGCGACGGCAAGGGCGGGGCCGGCAGTCAGCGACGCTCGTCCTCGTCGCTCGCACCGTCGTTCGGCAGGTTGAAGAAACTGTCGGCGTCGATCTCGGCCGCTTCGCTCTGGCCCTCGTCCGCCTCGGGCTCGTCCGCCCCGGTGCCCAGGCTGAAATTCTCCAGCCCGCGGATCGCGGTCGGCAGCTCCTGTTCGGGGCGGTTGGCCTCGGCCGCCAGCGCCTCGTCGGTCGAGAGCAGCGAGAGCCGCTCCTCGCGGCTCGGCACCGCCTCGGCAAGCCGCGCCTTCTTCTCGGCCGCTTCGCGCACCGCGGCGTCGAGGTCGATCTGGCGGCAGAGGCCGAGCGCCACCGGATCGACCGGCTGCAGGTTGCTGTAGTTCCAGTGCGACTTGTCGCGGATCGACTGGATCGTCGGTTTGGTCGTGCCGATCAGCTTGGAGATCTGCTTGTCTTCCAGCTCGGGGTGGTAGCGCACCAGCCAGGCAATGGCCGCCGGCCGGTCCTGGCGCTTGGACACGGGCGTGTAGCGCGGCGCCTTCTTCTTGGCCTCGGGCGCGGGGGTGCGCGCGCGCAGGCGCAGCCGCGTGATGGGGTCGCCCTCGCAGCGCTTGATCTCCTCGGTCGTGAGCTGGTTGTTGGCGACCGGATCCATGCCCTTGATGCCCACCGCCACCTCGCCGTCGGCGATGCCAGACACCTCGAGCTCGTGCATGCCGCAGAACTCCGCGATCTGGCGGAAGGTCAGCGTGGTGTTGTCGACGAGCCAGACGGCAGTGGCCTTGGGCATCAACGGCAGCTCGGCGTTCATGGTCCTGTTCCTCGTATCCCTGTACGCGGCCGCGGGAGGCGGCGCACGGCGGTCGGTTATGCGTCCTGCGGCGACAAAGACGGCTGCATCGGCGGCCCGGTGGGCGGCAACCCAGCCCGGGACCCCGGCGTGCACGCCCTTGCGGCCATGGACGGGATGGATTGAGATATACGCACTGGAGCCGGGATTGAAAGCGTGGCGGCGTCCCTGCCGCCCGCCGCCCAACCGGGATCGCGACCATGCGCCTGTTTTCGTGCCTGTTGATCGCCCTTGGGGCCATGCTGCTGGGCGGGCCGGCCGCAGCGCAGTCCGGCGGAAACGGGCGCGACGACCGGGCCGGGGATTTCGACTACTACGTGCTGGCGCTTTCGTGGCAGCCGTCCTGGTGCGCGGGGCCCGATGGCGACCCGACGGCGGCGGCCTGTCGCCCGGGCGCGGGTCACGGGTTCACGCTGCACGGGCTCTGGCCGCAGTATGTGCGGGGATGGCCGTCCTTTTGTTCGACCGGTGCCCGCCCGCCCTCGCGCGCCGATACGGCCGCGATGACCGACATTATGAGCTCGAGCGGCCTCGCCTTCTATCAGTGGCGCAAGCACGGCACCTGTTCGGGCCTCTCGGGGCGCGACTATCTGGCCCTGTCGCGGCTGGCCTACCAGGCGGTGCAGCGGCCAGCGCTGCTGCGCGAGCTGGACGCGCCGGTGCGCGTGGACCCGGACGTGATCGAGGAGGCGTTCCTGGAGGCCAATCCGGCGCTGACCCCGTCGGCAACGGTGGTGACCTGCCGCGACGGGCGCATCGCCGAGGTGCGCGTCTGCCTCACCCGGCAGCTGGAACCCCGGCCCTGTACCGGCCGGGCGGCCCGGGCCTGCAGCCGCAGCGCGACCCTGCCGCCGCTGCGCTGATCGCCCGGGGCCAGTCTCGGACCCAGGCTGGGGCCCAGTCTCGGGCCCAGTCTCGGGCCCAGTCTCGGGCCCAGTCTCGGGCCCAGTCTCGGGCCCAGTCTTGGGCCCAGGCTGGGGCTCAGTCGCCGTCGAAAGCGCACAGCGTATGCACCTGCACGCCCAGCGCCCGCAGCCGTGCGGCACCGCCCAGATCCGGCAGGTCGACCATGAAGCTCGCGCCCACCACCTCGGCCTGCAGCCGGCGCAGCAGCGACACGCCCGCCGCCGCCGTGCCGCCCGTGGCCAACAGATCGTCGACCAGCAGCACCCGGGTCCCGGGTTCGACGGCATCGGCGTGCACTTCGACGATCGCCTCGCCGTACTCCAGGCTGTAGGCCTCGCTCAGCGTCGCGCCCGGCAACTTGCCCTTCTTGCGCACCGGCACGAACGGCAGCGCCAGACGGTAGGCGATGGCCCCGCCCAGAATGAAGCCGCGCGCGTCCATCCCCGCAATCGCCTGCGGCTGTCGCGCGGCAAAGGATGTCGCCATCTCGGCCACCGCTTCGGCAAAGGCCGCCGGTTGGGCGAACAGCGTCGTCACGTCGCGAAACTGCACGCCCGGCACGGGAAAGTCGGGGATGGTGCGGATGTGGACGGCCAGGTCGGGCCGGGCCGGCGGGAGCGGATCGGGCGGCGTCGCAGCCGTGGCGTCGGACATCGGGCGGGGCTCCTGTCGATCTCTGCGCCCGTTCGGGATAGGCCGGGCCACCGCGGCGCACAATCACAAGCTGGCGCCGGTCCTGTCGCTCAGCCCGTCGCCGGGCCCGTCGCTGAGCCCGTGGCTGGGCCCGTGGCTGGGCCCGTCGCCGGGTCCCTCGCTGGGCCTCGCCAGCAGGCGGATCAGGCAACGCCGCCGCGCCGCCGCGGGCCAGCGCTGCACGCTGGGCGGCACCGCGGGCAGCAGCGCCAGCGCCGCTCGCACCGCGCGGTCGGTCGCAGGACCCGCCGTCCCGTCGCACGCCCCTCGATACAGACCCATCGCCCGCAGCAGCCGCTGCAGCGCCGCCACCTGGTCCGCACCGATCGATCCCGCCACCGCCATGCACCACCCCGCCGTTGCCGGGCAGCAGGCTGGCAGCGGCGGAGCGACGTTGCGCGCCGCAGCGGATCAGCAGGCGCAGGGCAGGTGGATCACGCCGGCGCAGCACCCAGCACCCGGCCCGCCACAGCATCCAGCTTGGCGACCAGCGCGGGGTCGCGCGCGTCGGGCGCGGTGATGATGGCGTGCTCCAGCGCGCGGTCGCAGCCTTCCGGACAGAGCGCCCGCTCGCCCGCCAGCATCGGCACCACAGCGCCGAGCACCGCCTTGGCGCCCGCCACGTTGGCGTGCATCGTCTCGATGATCGAGGTGATGTCGACTTCGCCATGGTCCGGGTGCCAACTGTCGTAGTCGGTCACCATCGCGATAGTCGCATAGCAGAGCTCCGCCTCGCGAGCGAGCTTGGCCTCGGGCATGTTGGTCATGCCGATGACGTCGCAGCCCCAGACCTCGCGATAGAGCTTGCTCTCGGCCAGCGTCGAGAACTGCGGCCCTTCCATCGCCAGATAGGTGCCGCCGCGGTGCAGCCTGGGCACGCCGGGGGTCGAGGCCGTCGCCTCGAGCGTATCGCCCAGCCGCGCGCACACCGGGTGCGCGATCGAGACATGCGCGACGCAGCCGGTGGAGAAGAAACTCTTCTCGCGCGCAAAGGTGCGGTCGATGAACTGGTCGACGATCACAAAGTCGCCGGGCGCCCTATCCTCGCGAAACGACCCGCAGGCCGAGAACGAGAGCACGTCGGTCACGCCCAGCCGTTTGAGCGCGTCGATGTTGGCGCGATAATCGATGCTGGTGGGCGCGTAGCGATGGCCCCGGCCATGGCGCGGCAGAAACGAGACCTGCGCCCCGCCCATGCGCCCGGTCAGCACCTGGTCCGACGGTGTGCCCCAGGGGCTGGTGACGCTCACCCAGGTCGCGTTCTCCAGCCCGTCGATGGCATAGAGCCCACTGCCCCCGATCACCCCGATATGCGTCTCGGCCATCCCGCTCACCCGCTGCTGTGGCGCCTACTGCCCCGGCCGGCGCAAGGCGAACGTCTCGCTGACGGCGGCATAGTCCATATAGCCGAGCCGCGACACGGGCCTGAAGGCGGTAACGTCGACCTTGCCATCGCGCAGCACGTCATCGTCGATGTGCACGCCCACGACCTCGCCGATCACCATGATGTTGCGCGCATGGTGGCGCCAGCTCGGCAGATCGTCGATCACCTTGACCAGCTTGCACTCCAGCACAGCCGGCGCTTCGGCCACCCGCGGGGCGGCGATCGCCTCGCAGGGCGCCTGGGTCAGGCCCGCGATGGCGAACTCGTCCTCATCTCGGTCGTACTGGCCCGAGGACAGGTTCATCGCGTCCTTCAGCGCGTGGCCGACCACGTTGCAGGCGAACGCGCCCGTCTCGCGCACGTTGGCGATGCTGTCCTTCAGCAGCGTCTCGCGCGTCTTGCGCCCGGTTTGGGCGAACATGACCATCGGGGGCTGGTCGCCGCAGCCGTTGAAAAAGGAATAGGGCGCCAGGTTCACCGAGCCGTCGCTGCCGCGGGTCGAGACCCAGCCGATGGGCCGGGGCACGACCAGCGCCTTGAACGGATCGTGCGGCAGGCCGTGGCCAGCGGCCGGGCGATAGAACATGGGGCGGCTCCTGCGTCAGCTATGGGATCGGCGATGGGGTCGGGGCGTTCGGAGGCTCTCGGGGTGCGGCGGGCCGGGCGGGGCCTGATGGGGGGCCGGACGGTGGCGGACGGGGCGG
>JBCCMW010000118.1:0-10655 GCA_039026175.1 Pseudomonadota bacterium | reverse complement strand
CGCGTCCATCGTGCGCACCGCAAAGGCCGGATCGGCGGGGGCCGTCACGCCCGGCCTCGCCGGGACCGGCCGCCCGGCGATCGCGCGCTTGTGCGCCGCCGGGGCGCGATGGCACCGTCGGCGCCGCGCCGCAGCCGCGGCCGCCCGGCCGCCCCCGTGCGGCCACGCCCGAAGGCGGTGAGTGAGAGCGACATGACCCCGTACCCCCGCGACTTGAGAGGCTATGGCGCGACCCCGCCGGACCCGGCCTGGCCCAACGGCGCCAAGATCGCCGTCCAGATCGTCATCAACTACGAGGAGGGCGGCGAGAACAACATCCTGCACGGCGATCCTGCGTCCGAGGCGTTCCTGTCCGAGATCGTGGGCGCCCAGCCCTGGCCGGGTGCCCGCCACTGGAACATGGAGTCGATCTACGAGTATGGCGCCAGGGCCGGTTTCTGGCGGCTGCACCGGCTGTTCACCGGGCTCGGCATTCCCGTCACCGTCTATGGCGTCACCACGGCGCTGGAGCGCAGCCCCGAGCAAGTGGCGGCCATGGTCGAGGCGGGGTGGGAGATCGCCTCGCACGGGCTCAAGTGGATCGAGTACGGCCACTATGCCGAGGCCGACGAGCGTGCCCAGATCGCCGAGGCCAAGGCGCTGCACACCCGGGTGACCGGCAGCGCGCCGCGGGGCTGGTACACCGGGCGCTGCTCGATGAACACAGTGCGGCTGATCGCCGAGGACGGCTCGTTCGACTATGTCGCCGACAGCTATGCCGACGATCTGCCCTACTGGCTGCACACGGGCGGGCGGGACCAGCTGGTGGTGCCTTACACGCTGGACGCCAACGACATGCGCTTTGCCACGCCCCAGGGCTTTAACGCGGGCGACCAGTTCGAGCGGTACCTGCGCGACAGTTTCGACGAGCTCTATGCCGAGGGACAGGCGGGACATGCCAAGATGATGTCGATCGGGCTGCATTGTCGCCTGGTCGGCCGGCCCGGGCGGATCGCGGCGCTGCGCCGGTTCCTGGCCTATGCGCAGGGCCACGCCGACGTCTGGTTTGCCCGGCGCATCGACATTGCCGAGCACTGGCAGCGGGTCCATCCGCCGTCATAAACCGGCGCGGGCAACGGCTGCGTCAGCGCATCTCGGCCGCGGCCTGGCGCGGCGCGACCGCGGTCATGTAGAAGTGTGCAGCCGTCGTGCACACCAGCATCAGCAGCGCCAGCGAGGCGAGCATGCTGCCCGCGAACACCGTCTCGCTCGGCATCGTGAAGCCGCTGACGTTGGCCAGGTTGCGCACCCGGAAGATCACCAGCAGCGAGGCGAGCGTCGCGATGCTGACCACGGTGAACGGCCGCCGCTCGGCACAGGCGATCAACACCAGCGGCAGCACCACGATCAGATCGTAGGTATGCAGCGGCACGCAGAACGCGCTGAGGGCCACCAGGAACATGACGGCGGCCACCCGCTCGTCCGAGCCGGGACCGACATGCCCGCCTGCCCGCCGCGCCCGATTGCGGTCGCGGTCGCGCCGGCCCAGCCACATCGCCATCGCCCAGGCCATCGCTGTGACAACCAGGATCGCCACCACGTTGATCCCCAGGATACCCGGTCCGTAGAACATCAGGTTGATCACGCCGGTCAGGTTGGGCGGCGCGTTGACCGCGACGCTGCCGTAATCGCCCAGCGTCTCGACATAGCTGCGCACAACGGTGACCAGGCCCAGCGGCAGCAGCGCTGGCAGGGCCGCCAGCACCGACACGATGCCGGCCCCGATCACCGCGGGCCAGAACACCCGCCAGGCCACCGCGAACATCGCGAAGGGCAGGCCCAGGTTGGGCTTTAGCATCAGGATCACCAGCGCCACCGCCAGGCAGCCGCGGTGGCCCAGGATCAGCCCGCGGATATAGAGCGCAACGCCCAGCAGCAGCAGCGGCGCCGTCTGCCCCAGCGACAGCGACAGCGCCGTCGGCACGCCCATCCCCAGCATCACCGCCAGCATCACGAACGGCCAGACGGCGTCGTTGCGGCGCACCCGGCGCATCGTCAGCGCCACGATCACACCGGCCGCCACGATGAACAGCGCGTTGAATAGCCGCCAGACTTGGTCGGCGATGTCGTGGGGCATCATCGCCATGCCGCGCGCCAGCGGGTACCAGGATGGCGGATAGACCATCCAAGTGGGCACGTTGGTGCCCTGGAAATGCTCCAGCGCGCGCGCCGCATAGATCGGCGAATAGGGGTTCACCCCCTCGGCCCACAGCGTGCCGGCGAACCATAGGTACTTGAAATCGACCGTGCCCGAGGCCGGGTTGATCGTCTTCCAGACCAGGTAGGCGGCCGCCAGGGCGACTGGGACCAGATACAGCAGCATGGTGCGCCGGGTCATGGCGGGGCTCCTGCGCTAGGACTGCAGCGGCGTGCTGTGGCGCGCGCCCGGCGCTGCGGCCGTGCCTGCGAAAACCCAGATGCGGCAGAGCAGGAAGCACACGGTCGAGTACGCCACCATCCCGAAGAGCTGCACGTAGTAGGGCGAGATCGTCGTCTCGCGCAGGGCCAGCCAGACCACCGCGATGTTGAGTGTCCAGGCGATCGCGAACACGGCGAGAAAGCGCGGCGCGGTCTCGCGCGCCGGAGGCCGCAGCGCGCCGGCGGCTCCGTCGCGGAAGGTCCAGGCGCGGTTCAGCACGAACGACACCAGCACGCCGACCGAAAAGCCGATCGCGTTGGCCGACAGCGCCGGCACGCCCAGCCACATGGCCAGCCAGATCAACCCAAGGCCGATCGCCGTGTTGACGAGCCCGACTGCGCCAAAGCGCACGGCCTGCCGGACCAGCCCGATCATCTGACCCCGACGGCCCGGTACTGGGCGCCCAACGGCAACCACTCGAGCCAACGCTCGAGCGGGCGCAGCGCCCGCGCGGCGCCGGGCACGAAGATGCGCCACGCCAGCGTCACCTTGCCGAACCCGGCCGAGGCCATGCGCCGGCAGCACTCGGGCCCCGGGATCAGCACGGCGTTCTCGTCGAAGGGGCAGGTGTCGACCGCGCGCCGCGTCAGCGGGTTCCAGGGATTGTGCTCGAAGATAAAGAACAGGCCGCCGCGGCGCAGCACGCGCCGGATCTCACCCATCAGCGCCACATGCTCGCTGGCCGGGATGTGATGGAACACACAGGCGGCGATGACGATATCGCAGCGACCGTCTTCCATCGGCAGGCGAGCTCCGTCGAACAACACTGTCTCCACCCTGGGGACCTGACGCGCACTAGCGATCTCTAGGCTTCGTGGCGAAACGTCGGCAAGCGTAATCGTTGCCTTGGGAAACAGTTCCGATAGGTGGGGGGCCGAGGCGCCTATGCCGCCGCCAAAGTCGAGCACCTGTCGAACATCGCGGTCCGGACAGTGCTGGCGCCAGATGCCGGCCATATCCATGACTTTGTAGCGGGCAAAAAAATCTGGTCTTTCACCCGAAATGACGATGTTACGGCGATGTAGGGTATCGTATTCGTCGGCGAAACGGTCGAATTCTGATTTATCCATCTGCTGCCATTCTGTCTGGGGTGCGCACATCCGCCGGGGCCCGCAGCACTTCGTCGATGACGAAGAGCGGACGCTCTTTGGATTGCATGTAAAGCCGCCCAACATATTCGCCGAGAACGCCGACCATGATGAGCTGCACACCACCAAGAAGCAGCACGAGAAGAGCAAGTGAGGTCCAGCCGGCAATTACCGCGCCGTTAGCCCACGAGATCAAGACAAAACCACCATATATTATTGCGAAAGCTGCAAACATAAAGCCGAGTGCCGTGGCCATCCGCAGTGGCAGCACCGAAAACCCAGTGATCGCATCGAGCGCAAAGACCAGCATTTTTCGGATCGGATACTTGGTCTCCCCAGCAAAGCGCACGTCCCTGTCATAGGGGAAAGCCACCTGGGGAAAGCCGATCCAGCTTGTCATGCCGCGGATAAAGCGATGTCGCTCGGGCATCGAGGCCAGGATGTCCGCCACCCGCCGGCTGATCAGCCGAAAGTCGCCGGTATCGAGCGGGATCTTCACGTCGACGATCCGGTCGAGCAGGCGATAAAAGGCGCGGGCGGTGACCAGCTTGAACCGCGTTTCGCCCGCGCGCGAGCGGCGGGTGCCATAGACGACGTCGAACCCCTCGTCCATGCGGGCCATCATGGGGCCCAGCAGTTCGGGCGGGTCCTGCAGATCGGCATCCAAGACAAACACCCGCTTGCCCCGCGCGATGTTGAGACCCGCGGTCAGCGCAAGTTGATGGCCATGGTTTCGGGACAACAGCACAACGACGATCCGTGGATCCTGGGACTGTGCCTCGCGCAACAGCTCGCGCGTTCTGTCACGCGAGCCATCGTCGACCAGCACGATTTCGAAATCGTCTCCGACGACTTCCTCGCACGCCGCCCGCAGGCGACGCAGCAGCTCGTCAAGCACGTCCTCTTCATTGTAGCAGGGGACGACGGCAGAAATTGAAGGCGTAGCTGGTGGTGTGCCGGGCGAGAGAGTCTGCACTTTCAGACCCGGTTGCATCATGGGACCAGCTTAGCCTCTGCCGTTTCTCGGTGACTGACGTCGATCAAGCGCCGGATAGACCGATCTCGATTTGTATAGCTCGGCGCCGGCGGACCCGCCAGCAGACCATCGGCGCAAGCGCCCGGTCCGGGTTCCAGGCGTCCGACCCGGCGGGACGCGCCCGATCGGAACGGCGCACGAACGGGCCGCGCACACCGCCATAGCGCGTCTGCACGGCCGCTCGGCGACCGGTCGCGAAAAAAGGACAACGCGCTGTCGACCAAAGGGACCCCCGAACCCCAGATCGGGACAGCTATCAGGTCTGAGACAGCTTGCCAGTAGCGGTATGGTACAGTTGCACCTTGGGCGCAGCACCGGTCGCGCAGCCCCGATGGGCCCCGCGCATACGTGATTCCATCGCCCGGCGCGTTCAGCCGCGCCTGTCGAAGCGGATCGGCAGGTTGATCGGCCCGGTGTTGCCGCTGTCGGGCAGCCACGTGCCCTCGCCGTCGGGCCGGGGCATCGCGAGCCGCCGCGGCAGAACAGTCAGCGCCACCTGCATGTCGCTGCGCGCGATGGCGTGGCCCAGACAGTGGTGCACCCCGCCGCCAAAGCCGAAGTGGCGCGTGCGCTTGGCGCTGATGTCGAAGCCGGCCTGGAACACGCCCGCATCCGTGCCGGCCGCGCCCGAGATCAGGTGCAACGTCGTGCCCGCGGGGATCTCCAGCCCCTGGTAGGTCAGGTCCTCGACCGCCTCGCGCGTGACCCACGTGATGGTGGGGCGGATGCGCATCACCTCCTCGACCGCGGCCTTGGCAAGCTCGGGCTCGTGGGCCAGCCGCTCCCACTGGTCAACGTGCTGCATGAAGACGCTCATCCCCAGCCCAAGCTGGTTGCGCGTGGTGTCGATCCCGGCGAACACCAGCATCAGGATCATGTCGCGCAGCTCCTGGTCGCTGAGCCGATCGGGCTCGCCCGTCGCATCGACCAGGACGGACATGAAATCGTCGCCCGGCATGTCGCGCCGGCGGGCCACCAGCTCGTCGGCATAGTCGAACATGCCGGCGGTCGCACGGTCGATGCGGTCCACGTGGCGGGCGAAGTCGACGCCCAGCGCCAACCCCATGTCCGAGGACAGCGCCAGCACGCGGGGCGCCTCCTCCTGCGGCAGGCCCAGCATCAGGCACAGGATGCGCGAGGCGTAGGGGTCGGCGAAGGCGGCCATGAAATCGCAGGCGCCGTCGTCGATGAAGGCGTCGACCAGGTCGTCGGCCATCGCCTCGAACCGCGGTCGCATGACCTCCAGCAGGCGGGGCGAGAAGGCGGGGTTCACCAGGCGGCGCAGGCGCGTGTGGTCCTTGCCCTCCTGCACCAGGATCGTGCGGGCCCACCAGTCGGAGAAAAGGCCCGTCACGCCGTTATGGGCCGGCCAGGCGTGGCTGCCCTGGCGGAGCGCGCGGTTGATCAGCAGCTCGCCCATCTCGCGGTGGCGCAGCACCGCGATGCCGTAGGGCGTGCGGGCATACCACGAGCGGGCGCGCGCCTCGGCCACCCGCGGGTCGCGCAGCGAAAAGCCCGGGTCGTCGAGCGGCAGGAACGGCGCGTCGAGATCGGCGGTGGCGCTCATGGCGTTCTCCATGGGGCTGCCTGGGTGCGGCTTCCTCCGCGGGGCTCGGGGCGGGGGCGCGCGCCTGGCCGTGTGCGGGCCGGGCGCGCCAACGGCGGCGGGTGCGCCTAGGGCAGACAGTCGAGGTACGTCTCGGTGTCGAAGTCCGACACGGTGTGCAGGAAGCGCTCCCACTCGTCGGTCTTGTACTCGTTGTACAGCCGATACATCTCGCCCGGCATCGCGGATTTGATGACCTCGTCCTTGGACAGGGCGGACAGCGCGTCGCCCAGGGTCATGGGCAGCTTCTGCACCAGCTTACCCTCCTCCATGGCGACGTAGATGTTGCGCTCTTCCGGCGCGCCGCAGGGCAGCTTGTCGCTCAGCCCGTGGTCGCAGGCCTGCATCAGCCCGGCGGCCATCAGGTAGGGGTTCACCATGCTGTCGACCGAGCGGAACTCGAACCGCCCGGGGGCCGAGATGCGCAGGCCCGTGGTGCGGTTCTGGAAGCCCCAGTCCTTGAAGACCGGCGCCCAGAAGCCCGTGTCCCAGAGCCTGCGGTACGAGTTGACGGTCGAGCAGCCGATCGCCGTCAGGGCGTCCAGGTGGCTGACGATGCCGCCGATCGCGTGCTGGCCGACGGGGCCCGGCATCTGCGGGTCATCGCCCTCGGGCATGAACTTGTTGGCCCCGCCCGAGCGGTGGTGGAACACGTCCGGCATGGCGACGCCGCCGCCCTTGCCCAGCGTCTTGACCTCGTCCGCGCCGCCTTCCCACAGCGAGATGTTGTGGTGGCAGCCCGAGGCCGAGACGCCCATGAAGGGCTTCGACATAAAGCACGCGATCAGGCCGAACTCGCGCGCCACCTGGGCGCAGATCTGGCGGTAGGTGGTCAGCCGGTCCGCGGTGCGCAGGCAGTCGTCGTAGGTGAAGTTGAGCTCGAGCTGGCCGGGCGCGTCCTCGTGGTCGCCCTGGATCATCTCCAGCCCCATGGCGTGGCTGTACTCGATGACCTTCAGGAAGACGGGGCGCAGGCTCTCGAACTGGTCGATGTGATAGCAGTAGGGCTTCGAGTAGCCGCCGTCGGGTTTGCCGTCCTCGCCCTTCTTCAGCCACATCATCTCGGGCTCGGTGCCGGTGCGTAGCTGCAGGCCGTGCTTGGCCTGGAACGCCTCGTGCAGCCGGCGCAGGTTGCCGCGGCAGTCCGAGGTGAGGAAGGCGCCCGGGTCCTCGCGCTCCTCGCGCCCGCGGAACAGCGTGCAGTAGAGCCGTGCTACGCGCGTGTCCCAGGGCAGCTGGCAAAACGTCTCGGGCTCGGGAATGCCGACCAGTTCCGCCGCTTCCGGCCCGTAGCCCATGTAATCGCCGTGCCGGTTGACGAACAGGTTCACCGTCGCGCCGTAGACGAGCTGGAAGCCCTTGCGCGCGATGCTCTCCCAATGGGCCGAGGGGATGCCCTTGCCGCAGATGCGGCCGGTGACCGAGACGAACTGCAGGTACAGGTACTCGATCTGGTGCTCGTCGATCAGGCGGCGCACTTCGGCGATCTTGTCGGCACGCCCCGGGGCGTCAACGAAGGCTTCGATATCGGTCACTGTCACAGGCTCTCCAGGTATCGGGCCCGTTCGAAGGCCGAGACATGGGCGTGGAACGCCGCCGCCTCGGCCCTGCACCAGGCCGCGTAGTGGTGGGTAAAGCGCTCCCCGAACAGCGCGCGGGCGGTGTCGGAGGCGGCGAAGCGCGCCGCGGCCTCCTCGAGCGAGGTGGGCAGCAGCCGGCTGCGCTGGACCGGGGCCACGCGGGCGTTGCCCTCGACCGGCGCGCCGGGGTCGGCGCCGGTCTCGATGCCCCACAGCCCGGCCGCCAGCGCCATCGCGGCCGTCAGGTGCGGGTTGGTGTCGGCGCCGGGCAGGCGCAGCTCCAGCCGGGTCTCGTCCGCCGTGCGGGTGACCACGCGGATCCCGCAGGAGTAGTTGCCGATGCCCCAGCTGGGCGTGCGGGGCGCCCAATTGCCGGGGCGCAGACGCCGGTAGGCGTTCACGCTGGGTGCGAACAGGCACATAAAGGCCGGCGTCAGCGCGACGATGCCGCCCAGGAACGCGCGGCCCGTGTCGCTCAGCCCGTGCGGGTCGTGGGGGTCGTGGAATTGCGGCTTTCCGCGCCCCCTGGCCGCGCGGAGCGAGATGTTGAGATGGCCGCAGAGCCCGGGAAACCCCGCGTCGAGCTGGGCCATGAAGCTGGCGGTCATGCCCCGCTTCCGCGCCTCGGCCTTGAGCAGCATCTTGAACAGGGCAGCGTCGTCGGCGGCGCGCGTCAATTCGCTGGGGCCCAGCGTGTACTCGATGCAGCCGGGGCCGAGCTCGCTGCAGCGGTGGTCCAGCGCGATGTCGGCGGCACGCAGCGCCGCGTCGAACTCGGCCATCAGCGCGGCGTCCGCAGCGGGCGAGACGGTGGACCAGCAGCGATTGTGCGTCAGCGCGGGGTCCAGGTCTCGCCAGCCCTTGGCGCGCAGCGAATGCCCGTCCTCCGCCAGGAAGATCGTCTCCAACTCGAACCCGCCGTGGGCGGTGAAGCCCATCTCGCGCGCCTTGTCGACCTGGCGCTCCAGCGCGGTGCGGGGCGAGAGGTCGGCCGAAGGGCCGGCATAGTCGGCGATCGCAAGCTGCGCATCGGTGTCGCCGGGAAACGGACGCAGCGTGTCGGCACGAACCCTGCATGGCTCGTCGACAAAGCCGCGTTCGGCGAAGCATGTCTCGTCGTGCATCCAGAAGGGCAGGGCGTCGATAAAGTGCCAACCGTCCGCCAGGGCGGCCTGGAACGTCTCGGGACCCAGCCGTTTGGAGCGAAAGGCGCCGGTGAAGTCGAAAATGCCGAGGTGCACGGGCCCGGGGATCGCTGCCGGGTCACCCTTGGCCTGGCCGGGGCGTTTGCCGCCTTTGGTTGTCGCCTCGGCCACTCGTTCTTCTCCTGCGGTCGCCGCCCGATTTTCATCACAGAAAAATAAATTGAGCAAAAGGAAATCTGGGACGGGTGGCGGTCGGCGCTCGTCGCGCCCGGCGGATCGCCCGCCAACCCCTTTCAAAGATTGAAATTGACTGCCATTTTCTGGCGCCCACCGGACCCTTTCGAGCGCTGCCTAGAATTGCTGCAGAATTGTGCCGCATTCGCCTAATTCCTAGGCGATACCGATCCTCATCGGCTGCCCAAAATCGCATCAACCCACTGAAAAAACTGCATAAAAGATGATCGCCTTGGATTCGTCACTTTTGGGTTTCTCCGGGGTGAGAATCCGATAACCATAGGAAAACGTGTGGCGAAACGTATGAGGGATAGAGCATGGAAGAACAGCTCGCCGAGCTCGCGGCCAAGGTCGCCGCGATGGAGGAGGGAGCCGGCTGGACGACCTCCGTAAACATGGAAGTCTTCTACTGGTGGTGCACGGCGCTGATGTTCATCATCCACGCCGGCTTCCTCGGCTACGAGATGGGCGCATCGCGCAAAAAGAACGTGCTCGCTTCGGGCATGAAAAACATCCTGGCGTTCGCCTTCGTGATCCCGACCTTCTTCTTCTTCGGGTGGTGGATCTATCTGGCCTCGCCCGGTGGCCTGCCCGACTTCACGGTCGAGACCGGCGGCGCCCCCTGGTCCGACGCGATGGGCCCCAACCTGCAGGACAACGCGACCGGCATCTTCTGGGCGGCGTTCACGCTGTTCGCGGCGACCACGGCCTCGATCTTTTCGGGCGCGGTGATCGAGCGGATCAAGCTCTCGGGCTTTATCATCCTGGCAATCCTGCTCGGCTCGGTCGTCTGGATCCTGGGCGGCGCCTGGGCCTGGCACGGCGATGGTTGGCTGCTGACCGAGTTCGGGTGGCACGATTTCGGCGCGGCCGGGTGCGTGCACATGATCGCGGCGTTCTTCGCGCTGGGCGTGCTGATCAACCTCGGGCCCCGGATCGGCAAGTTCAATCCGGACGGCACCGCCAACGAGATCCGGCCCCACAACATCCCGCTGGCCACCTTCGGGCTGATGGTGCTGATCGTGGGCTTCTTCGGGTTCCTGGGCGGCTGCATCATCTACAACGGCACCGGGCAGTGGACGACGATCTTCGGCAATCCGACCACGCTGTCGGCGGTCGCGTTCAACACGGTGATGTGCTTCTCGGGCGGGATCATCGGCGGCTGGCTGGCCGGGCGTGACCCGTTCTGGATGATGTCGGGCGCGCTGGCGGGCATCTTTGCCGCGGCATCGGGGCTGGACGTGTACTGGCCGCCGCTGGCGTTCCTGCTGGGCCTCTGCGGCGGCATCATCGCCCCGATCGGTGCCAAGTGGCTGGAGCGCACGTTCAAGATCGACGACGCCGTGGGCGCCGTGTCGGTGCACGGTTTTGCCGGCGCGTTCGGTGTGATCGCCTTCGGTGTGTTCGCATCGGGCTACCCGAACGGCGACTACCCGGACACCAACCTGTTGGGCCAGGTGATCGGCGCTGTCGCGATGGCCGTGCTGGGCTTCGTGCCGGGCTACGTG
>JBCCMW010000117.1:0-10706 GCA_039026175.1 Pseudomonadota bacterium | reverse complement strand
TGGGCCGCGGGGCCCGGCGGGCAGCACCTGGAGCTGGGGATCGCGGAGAACAACCTCTTTATCCTGCTCGCGGCACTCGGCCTTTCGGGCCCGCTGTTCGGCGAGCGGCTCTTGCCCATCGGTACGCTCTACGATCCGTTCCTCAGCCGCGGGCTCGATGCGCTGAACTACGCCTGCTACCAGGACGCGCGGTTCATCGTCGTGGGCACGCCGTCGGGCATCACCCTGGCGCCCGAGGGCGGGGCGCACCAATCGATCAACGCGCCGATGCTGGGCCAGGCGCAGGACGGGCTGGCCGCGTTCGAGCCGGCGTTTGCCGACGAGCTGGCGGCGATCATGGCCTGGTCGTTCGACTATCTGCAGCGCGACGCAGGGGCGCCCATCGCCGGCGACTGGCTGCACGAC
This sequence comes from Pseudomonadota bacterium, assembly GCA_039026175.1. GTDB lineage: Bacteria > Pseudomonadota > Alphaproteobacteria > Rhodobacterales > Rhodobacteraceae > Thermohalobaculum. The sequence continues at coordinate 10,301 of JBCCMW010000117.1, read as the reverse complement.
AGCCGCGGGGGCAGCGTGTACCTGCGCCTCTCGACCCGTGCGATCGAGCAACCGCTGCGCGACCTGGATGCCGAGGCGCGGCGCCAGGTCATCGACGGCGGCTACTGGATGCGCCCGCCGGGGCCGGGGTGCGAGCTGGTGATCGCCTATGCCGGCGCCGTGGCGCCCGAGGCGATTGCCGCGACCGGCGCGCTGGCCGGCCACGCGCGCGATATCGGGCTGCTCGCCGTCACCTCGCCCGACCGGCTGTCCGCCGGGTGGATGGCGGCCCAGCGCGCGCGCGAGCAGGGCGAGCACGGCGAGCCCGCGCATGTCGAGCGGCTGATGCACGCGATCCCACGCAACGCCGGCATCATCACCGTGTGCGACGCGTATCCGCTGACCCTGTCGTGGCTGGGCGCCGTGGGCGGGCACCGCACCCGTGCGCTGGGTGTCGAGCATTTCGGCCAGTCGGGCGCGATCGCCGATCTCTATCGCACCTATCGCATCGACAAGGACGCCATCCTGGCCGCGGCGTGGGACACCATCGGGGTCAAGCCCCGAGCACGGGGTGCCTAGGGGTGCCCAGGGGTGGCGGCATGAGACATCGGATCCGGCGGCTGGCGGGCCAGACACTGGGTGCGGCAGTGGGCCAGACACTGGGTGCGGCATTGGGTAAGACACCGGGCCAGACACGGGGCCAGACACGGGGCCAGACACGGGGCAAGGCACGGGGCCTTGCACGGGGCATGCCACTGGGCGCGGCGCTGGGTCGGTCACTGGGCCAGACGGCGGGCGTTGCGCTGGGCCTGCTGGCTGTCGGCCTGGCGTCGGGTCTGGTTCTGGCGCCTGTCCCGGCGGCGGCCGAGGGACCGCCTGCCGACGCGTTCATGGCCGCGCCCGGCCTGTTCGTCGTGGCCGAGACGGGGATGGTGCACAACGACGCGGGCGCCATCGTCTCGCGCCTCGGTCCCGACTGGGAGCAGGCCGAGGTCAACGCACTGGCGCTGAAGTACAGCCTGCTCTCGGCCCTGTCGTTGCGCGAGGACGGGCGCGTGTCGGTGGACACCGAGGACGGGCGCCGCGCCTATACCGACGGCGAGCAATTCACCACCGTCTTCACCGCCGAGCGCCGCGGCGAGACGCTGCTGATGGCGCTGGACGCCGACGGGCGGCTGCTGAGCCTGGGCGGCAACGACCAGATCGTGCCGGGCTGGACGCTGACCAGCACGCTGCAGGTGGTGGCGCCCTATGGCGAGGCGCACCTGGTGCTGATCGTGGGCCACGGGCTGGATCGGCTGGCGGCCGTGGCCAGCAGGGCCAGCGGGCGGGCGGTGGACACGGCTACCGTCGTCTCGATCCTGGGTGCCCTGGCCGACGGGTCGGTGGCGACGCTCGCGATCCTGACCGCACCTTGAGGGCAACGCCCACACCCGGCAGCAACCCCGATCGGCGTGGGTCCCGACCGGCAGCGGGCTCGACCGGCAGCCGCCCCACCGTTAAGTGGTGCCGACCCAGAGCGACCCCGACGTACAATGGCGCCGAGGTACCGTGGTTCCGCACCGTCAGTGGTCCCGCACCGTCAGTGGTCCCAACGGACATTGATCCCGCCCTATCAGTGGTCCCGCACTGTCAGTGGTCCAACGGACATCGATCTCGCCCTCTCTGTGGTCCCGCACTGTCAGTGGCCCAACGGACAGTGGTCCGACGGACAGTGGTCTGGGCGGACAGCGGCTCCAGACCGGCACTGGCCCCAGCGGCAGGCGAGCCCCACCGGGTGGGCTGTCGCGCCGCTCAGGGCTCGTCGCAGTCGCCGAGGCCATTGAAGCAGAGACCGACCAGTGCCTCGGGCACCGCGGTCGCGGCTGCCGCGCGCCCGCGGGGGGCCGGCGTACCCCGGTCGGAGGGCCCGGTCGATGGCGCCGCGCCCGTCGCCGTGCCCGGCCCCGCGCTCTGGGACTGGGTCTGGGTCTGGGTCTGGGTTTGGGGCAGCGACATCGGGCGACGGCTGTGCGTCGGGTTGCCGGTGCCGGGGCGCCGCCGGCCGTCGTCGCCGGTCACCGGCACGTGGGGCACCACGGCGTGGCCGGTCACCGGGCCGCCCCAGGTATCGCACACGCACAAAGCGCCGTTCGGCGGCAGCGGCGCGGCCAAGTCGCACCACAGGATCCGCGCCTGGCAGATCGGCCCCTCGTGCTGGGCGAGCGCGCCGCCGGGCAGCGCCGCTGCCGCTGCCGCTGCCAGCACGCCGGCCGCCATCGCGTTACGCCACAACATGGTCGACCCCCGCCTCGGCCGCCCGCATCAGCGTCAGCCCGCGCTGGCTGAAGCTGAAGCCCAGCTCCATCGCCGCCAGCCGCTCCTCGGGCGTGCCGTGGTGCGTTCGGTCGTTGAAATCGAAGTCGCCCTTGGCGAACAGGCTGCGGCCAAAGACCTGCAGGCTCCGCCCCGTGCGCCCCGTCTCGCCAAAGTACCAGCCGGCCAGCAGGTCGGCGTGCAGCTCCATCTCGCGCGCCGTCGGCCCGCGGGTCAGCGCGCGCCTGAAGGGCGAGAACAGCTGGAAGATATGCGCCCCCTCGTGCGCCGCGATCCCTGCCACCGCCGCGCCGCCCCACTCGGTGCGCAGCTCGCTGCGGATCAGGTTGAGGCCCAGCATGATGGTCCCGCGCGTGCCCTCGACGATGGTGCGCCGCGTGGCAAAGGCGTTGGGCGCGCGCCGGTCGTCCAGATACTTGATGCCGGGATTGATGCCGAAGGCCGCGACGACCTTCATCATCTCGACGATCAGCGCGCGGTCCAGGGCGACGTTGCCGCTGCTGCTGCGGGTGCGGGTCGCGCGCCCGTTCATCCCGCCGCTGAGCGCCAGATCCAGCCCGCAGTGGCGCGGCAGGCCGTGGTCCTGGGCGCCGTGGGCAACGGCGGGGTTGAGGCTGCCCGGGGCCGCCGCCGCACCGGCCGATGCCGCGGCGCAGATCGCACAGCTTACCGCTCCGGTGATGAAACCGCGCCGTACCACCTTCGCCCCGTCCATCGCCCCGTCCATCGCCCCGTCCATCGCCCCATCCATCGCCCCGTCCTCCGTGCCGTCCGCCGATGTCGCGTGCCGGTGTCGCGTGCCGGTGTCGCGCGGCGGTGTCGTGCGGCGGGGCGGGAGGAACCCGCCCGGTGCCGCAGCGCTCACAGGACTTCACGTGGGGAAAGGCGGCTTCCGTCGCGCCCGGGGGGCGCGTGCGGCGCGTGCCGGCACAACCGTCAGTTGCTGTAGGAACCGGTGCAGTTACCGAGACCGTTCAGGCAGTCATCGGTCGAGGGGCTGGCGCCCCCGCCTGCCTGGCGCCCGCCCTGGCCGCCTGTCTGGCCGCCCGTCTGGCCGCCCGTCTGGCCCCCGGTTTGGCCGCCTGTCTGGCCCGTGTTCCGGCCGCCCGTGCGGTTGCCCTGCTGACCGGGCTGCGGGAAGGGCTGCTGGCCGGTCTGCTGTCCCGGCTGGGTTCCCGGTTGGGGAAACGGCTGCTGGCCGGGCTGTGGGTAGCCGGGCGACGGCGTGGCCGTGGTCGCCTGGGGCACGATGGTATAGCCGTTCACCGGCCCCGCCCAGGAATTGCACCAGCAGGCCTGGTTGGCATAGGGCCCCGGGCCCATGATCGTGCACCAGAAGGTGGGCGTCTGACAGACCAGCACGGTCTGGGCCGCCGCGGGGCCCGCCGGCAGCAGCGCTCCGCCCAGAAGCGCACCGCCCAGAAGCGCCGTCAGCCCGATCGCCAGCGGCGCCCTGCCGTACGCGTCACGTGACATAGTCGACCCCTGCGTCGGCGGCGCGGCCCAGGCTGTAGCCGCGGCTGTTGTACGCGAACCCCGTGCGCATCGCTGCCAGCCGCTCGTCCGGCGTGCCGTGGTGGCGCGGGTCGTTGTAGTCGTAGTCGCCCTTGGAAAACAGGCTGCGCCCGAACACCACCAGGCTGCGCTCGGTACGCCCGGTGTGGCCGAAGTACCAGCCGGCCAGCAGATCGGCGTGCAGCTCCATCTCGCGCGCTGTGCGCCCCTGGGTCAGCCGCCGGCCGTAGGACGAAAAGAACTGGAAGATGTGCGCGCCCTCGTGCGCTGCGATGCCGGCGACGGCGGCGCCGCCGTATTCGGTGTTCATCTCGGTCTGGATCAGGCTGAGGCCGAACAGCATGGTGCCCGTGGTGCCCTGCACGATGGTCTCGGTCGTGGCAAAGGCATTGGGCGAGCGGCTGTCGTCGATGTACTTGATCCCGGGATTGATGTCGAAGGCATCCAGCACCTTGCGCAGCTCCGCGATCATGGCGCGGTCCAGCCGGGGATTGCCGCTCTCGGCCATCATGCGCAGCGACGTAGGGTTAAAGCCCGCAGCCAGGGCGCAATGGGCCGGAATTCCCGGGGCCAGCCGCCCCTGTCCGCCGATGCTGTTAAAGCCCGTCGCCTGTGCCCGGCTCGCCAAGCTGGCCAGCGCCGCGGCGCAGGCCGTGCAGCCGACCAGCCCGCCCAGCACGCCGCGCCGGCCCAACGTAGGCCCCTGGGCCGGCCCGTGGGTCGGCTCCTGCGCAGGTATGGGCGCGTGCCCATGCGCGTGCCCATGCGCATGGCCGTGCTCATGCCGATGGTCGTGGGTGTGACTGTGAGTGGAACTGTGCGCGTCGCCAGGCCCGCGGGCCTGCCATGGTCCGAAATGCCCTTTGCCGTGCATCGTCACCCCGCACTCCACGCCGTCGTCCGTACCGCTACGCCTTGCATCAACGGAACCGTGCCGCCCGGCCGTCGTCAACCGCAGCCGGGCCCGGTCGTCGATCACATCGCCGCGGAAGCACCAGGGTGGGACAGTTCCGGCGCCGCTAGCCCAAAAAGCGGGCCAGCGCGGGGTCGCCGCTCACCTCGGTCCGGCGATAGCCCACACTGTCGAGATCCGCGTCCAGCGCGGCGTCCTGCCCGGCCTCGATGGCGAACCCGGCCAGCACCCGGCCGTAGGCCGCACCGCGGTTGCGGTAGTGGAACAGCGTGATGTCCCACCGCCCGCCGAGACCCGCCAGGAACGCGATCAGCGCACCTGGCCGCTCGGGGAACTCGAAGCGGAAAAACCGCTCGCGCGCCAGGCCCGAGGGCGCGCCGCCCACCATGTGGCGCACGTGCAGGCGGGCCAGTTCGCTGTGGGTCAGATCGTCGGCCCGGTGCCCCGCCGCCGCAAAGGCAGCGGCCAGCGCGGTGCGCTCGGCCGTTGCCTCGGGCCCGTGGCCGCCGGACAGGGCAACGCCGACGAACACCTCGGCCGCACCGGGATCGCGGCGGCGATAGTTGAACTCGGTCACCGGGCGACGGCCCAGCAGGCGCGCAAAGGCGAGGAAACTGCCCGGCCGCTCGGGAATGGTGACGCCGAACAGCGCCTCGGCCTCGGTGCCGATCTCGGCGCGCTCGGCGAAATAGGGGATGCGGTCGAAATTGGTGTTGGCGCCCGACAGCACGGCGGCCAGGCGCCGGCCGCGCGTGCCCGTGCGCTCGATCCACGCCTCCATGCCCGCGATGGCCAGCGCGCCCGCGGGTTCGGCGACGATGCGGCACTCCTCGAACACCGCGCGGATGGCGGCGCATACGGCGTCCGAGCCCACGGTCACGACCTCGTCCACCGTGTGGCGCATCGCCTCGAAGGTGACGGCGCCGACCCGGCCCACGGCGCAGCCGTCGACGAACAGGCCGACGCGGTCCAGGGTCACCGGCTGGCCCGCGGCGCGCGCGGCGGCAAAACAGGCGGCATCCTCGGGCTCGACGGCGACGACGCGGATGGCGGGGTCCACCGCCTTGATGTAGCTCGCCATCCCGGCGCAGAGCCCGCCGCCGCCCAGGGGGACGAACACCACCTCGGGCGTCTCGGCAGCGTCGGCCAACAGCTCCATCGCCACGGTGCCCTGGCCGGCCACGATGTCGGGGTGGTCGAAGGGCGGCACCATCACGCGCCCCTGTTCGGCGCAGAGCCGCGCGCCCTCGGCCGCCGCCCCGTCGTAGCCGTCGCCGGCCAGAACGACGCGCGCACCGTGGGCGCGCACGCCCTCGACCTTGATGGCGGGCGCGGTGACCGGCATCACGATGACCGCGTCGATGCCCAGTGCCGCTGCGCCCAGCGCCAGGCCTTGAGCGTGGTTGCCGGCCGAGACGGCGAGCACCCCACGCGCCCGCGCCGCGGCATCCAGCGCCGAGAGCCGGGTGTAGGCGCCCCGGAGCTTGAACGAGAAGACGGGCTGCTGGTCCTCGCGTTTCAGCCACACCCGATTGCCAAGACGCGCCGAGAGACGGGGCGCGGGTTCGTAGGCGCTGCGCCGGGCCACGTCGGCCACCGGCGCCGCCTCGATCGCCGCGCGCCACTCGGCAAGGCTGCGCACCGGCACGGCATCGCCGGCGGGTATGGGGGTGGGGGGTGGCGTGTACCTGCTCATCCCGCCCCGTTCGCACGCCACGCGCCGCGCCGCAACCACCTGGTGGAGCGACGCTCCGCAGGGTGCACCAGGCAGGGCAGCGGCGGTTGCAGTGCGCCGCGCCGACGGTGCCTCGGCCAGCGGCTTCTGCCAGGATGGCGCCAGCGCCGCGTGGACCGGAGATCCTGCATGCCCATGACCTATCGTGCCGCCCGCCGCGGGCGGGCCGTCGCCGCCCTGCTGGCCCTCGGCTTGGCCTCGCCGATGGCCGAGGCCGGCAATGCCCTGCCCCCCGCGGTGACGGCGGCCGACCAGACGGTGCGCTTCGGCACCCTCACGCTGGCCGGCATGGGCGGGGTGGCGCCGGCCGTCGCGGGCGGGCCGCTGGTGACGCTGGCCAAGATCGGCGGCCGGGATGCGGCGGACTTTGCGATCACCGACGACCTGCGCCTGGTGCCCGCCGCCGACGGCGCGCTGGACGACGGCGACAGGGTGCGCCTGCTGGCCAACGGCACCGCGGCTTTCACCGTGACGGTCGAGGGCATCGCCGGGCGCTACACCGTCGCCGACGACGCCGAGATGGCCGAGACCTGGGACGTCGCCGCCGCCGGCAGCACCATCCAGCTCCGCGGCGCCGAGCCGGTCGATGCGGTCCCCGACATCTCGATCGCCATGCCCGAGGGGCGCGAGGGCGGCATCGCCCCGTTCGGCGCACGCTTCGAGGTCGCGGGGCTGGAAGGGCCGGTCGACCACATCCTGCGTCATGCCGAGTTCCGCTGGGACTATGGCGAGAGCTACGCCCTGCGCACCGCCCCCGGCGACCCGCGGCCCCAGCATGTGCTGGACAGCCGCTACAGCCGCGGCGCCTGGGGCGGGCACGTGTACCTGACCCCCGGCGAGCATACGGTGACGCTGACCATGACCATCGCGCCGGGGCGCGAGGCGACGGCGACCCGCCGGGTGCGCGTGCTGGACGGCGACCGGGTGTTCGCGGGCCGCAAGACGGCGGTCTATTCCAAGGAGGGCGACTTCCGTGGCGCGCCGCCGGGGGCGGCCCGGTTCGTGCGGCTGGACCGCGCGCTGGCCTATGTGAACGCGCGGCCGACGGCGGGCGGGGTGCGCGCGCGGCTGCTGCTCCGCGCCGGCGAGACCACGACCATCGACAGCGGCCTGCCGGTGCGCAGCATCTACCTCGGCCGCTTCGGCGAGGGGCCGAACCCCGTGATCCGCCCCAACGTGCCGAACTTCGAGGACGGCAAGCTGAGCGCGGGCGCGCTGCTCTGGGCCCGCGACCGACCCGTGCTGGACGGGTTGACGGTCTACGGGATCGACTTTGTGGGCACCTACGACCCGGTCTCGCCCGCGCCCTCGCCCGACCAGGGGGTCAACCTCTACGGGATCCAGCGGCTGGGCGAGGTGCGCGCGCCCACGTTCTTTGGCAATACCTTCACGGGGCTCTCCAGCGGCGTCGGGGTGGGCGGCGAACACGGCGTGTTCGTCAACAACCTGATCACCAACTGGGCCGACTATGGCGCCAGCATCGGCACCACGCGCTCGACCCTGCTGGGCAACATCATCGTCCAGCACCCCCAGGCGATCAGCGGCACCATGGCCAAGCGGCGCAACGTGCCGGGCGAGCCCAACGCCGCGCTGCACGGGCCCATCCGCATCCCGCGGCCCGAGCGGCTGGTGCTGTCGCAGAACCACTTCTATTCGCACAACGGCTGGACCGGTCGGCCCGAGCAGCCGCTGCATCAGCCCGCCATCCGCCTCGGCGGCCAGACCGACATGCCGGGCACCGCGATCGTGTCCGAGAACGTGTTCGGCGGCGGGCTGACGATCATCGGCATGAACCCGCCGGTGCAGTGGGCCGTGACGCCGGCGACCATCGTGTTCGCCAACAACATCTTCCAGGCCGACGACCACACCAACTTTCTGCTGTCGCTCAGCCGGGGCGGCACGGTGTTTCGCAACAACATCTTCCGCGCCCGGCGCGACCAGGACAGCGGCGCCTTCGGCCCGCAACTGAGCGCCATCCACATGAAGATGGCCAACAGCATGCCCGAAAACGCGACCACGCCGCTGATGTTCTACAACAACACGTTTCTGATCGAGAACCCGGTGGGCAGCACCTTTAACTTGTACAGCGGCGATCACGAGCAGGCGCGGATCGAGGTGGAAAACACGCTGGTCGTCGACGACCGCCCCGACGCGGTGGACGAGAGCGCGATGTTCGACGCGCGGTTGGCACCGACGCATCCGTCGGTGATCCGGCCGGTCGAAGCAGGGCGCGTCGCGTTGATCGATTTCTACGGCCGGCCGCGCGGGTCCAAGGCGCACCAGGGCGCGGTGGAACCCGACTGACCGGCGGCGCGGCCGGCGCTGCGCTCAGATCGCCAGCCGCGCCGCCAGCCGCGGCGGCTCGGCGCGGGCGTTCACCATCAGGTCGCGCTCCCAGGCATAGGCGCGCTCCCAGGCCGCGCGCTCGTGGGCCTGCAGACCGCCCGGCAGCGTGGTGTCCAGCGTCCAGATAAGCGCGTTGCCGACGGCATCGTAGTGCGCGGGCAGCGAGCCATAGGCGATGTGCCGCACCGCCAGCGCTTCGAGATCCCCGCCGAACTGATCCTCGCCGTCGATCATCTGCACCACGACGGACAGGGTATCGGTCAGCTTGGCGGCCTGCTCGTCGATCGCCGACTCGAAGACCGGGCGCACGTCTGGCGCGATTGCAAACAACCTTCCGTAGAAAATAGTCCCTACGAGGCCGACGAAAGGCGCAAGCCTGCGCCACGAACGCTGTATCGTCTCACGATCGGAAGCCGAAAAACCAGACATCGCAACTCCTTTAACTACGTTAATGGTGACGCGACTTGAGTGACGCTCCTGTGGTATTCCCAGCATGGTACAACGGTTTTTTACTTTTCGAGAGTCACTTCCAGAGTTTTTCCATCCGCCCCAAAACGCTGCGCAGCAGCCGGGGGCCATCCCACGCCGGTACGCTGACCGGGGGCGGGCATGTCCGTTCCTGGGACACGGGCGACCAGCCGCGCCCCGCCGGCGGCGACGATGTGGACCAGCGTCTCGGCGCCCAGCGGCTCGACCATCGCAATCTCGCCATCCATCAGACCCGTGCCCTCGGGCATCAGCGCCACGTGCTCGGGCCGCACGCCCAGGCTGCCCTCGCCCGAGGGGGCAGGCAGCACGTTCATCGGCGGAGAGCCGATGAAACCCGCCACGAACAGCGTGCTCGGCCGCTCGTAGACGTCCAGCGGCGCGCCCACCTGCTCGGCCCGCCCGCCGTTCATCACCACCATGCGGTCGGCCATGGTCATCGCTTCGACCTGGTCGTGGGTGACGTACAGCGCGGTGGTGGCCAGGCGCCGCTGCAGGGCCCGGATCTCCAGCCGCATCTGCACCCGCAGCTTTGCGTCCAGGTTCGACAGCGGCTCGTCGAACAGGAACGCCGCCGGCTCGCGCACGATGGCGCGGCCCATGGCGACGCGCTGGCGCTGCCCGCCCGACAGCGCCCGGGGCTTGCGGTCCAACAGGTGGCCGAGCTCCAGCATCTCGGCCGCCGCCTCGACCCGGCGCGCGATCTCGGCCTGGGGCCGGCGCGCGATGCGCAGCCCGTAGGCCATGTTCTGGCGCACCGTCATGTGCGGGTAGAGCGCGTATGTCTGGAACACCATTGCCACGCCGCGTTCGGCAGGATCGACCCGAGTGACGTCGCGCCCGCCGATCGCGATTTGCCCGTCGCTGGTCTCTTCCAAGCCGGCAACCATACGCAGAAGCGTGGATTTGCCACAGCCCGATGGGCCGACGAAGACGCAGAATTCGCCATCGTCGATGGTCAAATCCACGCCGTGGATGACCTGAGTTGCACCATAGCGCTTGATGACGTTC
>JBCCMW010000116.1:0-10708 GCA_039026175.1 Pseudomonadota bacterium | reverse complement strand
GGCCCCGATGCGGCGCTGGAGAGGCTGGCCGATGAGATCGATGGCATGCGGCTGCAACTGCGTGCCGAGCTTCGTGCAGCGAGCGATGGCAAGTATCCGAAGCCCGGGCCGGGCGATGGGCGACGCGGGCGGAGCGGCGAGCTCGGCCGGGCGATGCGTGCGCTCGGCGGTCTTGGCGCCGCGTTCTTTGGCGTCAACCCGGTGCACGCGCTCGGCGCCGCGCACGGCGGGCACAGCCCCTATTCGCCCACGCACCGGGTGTTCCTGGACCCGGCCATCGCCCGGGTGCCGGACCACGACCCTGTCGCCGTGCCGCCCGCGCCGGACACGCTGATCGACCACGCCGCCGCGCGGGCCGCCCACGACGACGCCATGCGCCGCGCCTTCTTTGGCGCGATGGCGGGCCAGGGTGGGCCCGACGCACCGCTGGGCCCCGCGGCGCTGGCGGCCTTTCGCGCCCGCCACGGCCCGGCGCTGGAGGCATTCGCGCTGTTCGAGGCGCTGTCGCTAGACTTCGGCGCCGATTGGCGCGCCTGGCCCACGGGGTTCGAGGCACCCGACACGCCGGCCGCCGCAGCCTTTGCCGCGCGCCGGGGCGACGAGGTCACCTACCACGCCTGGCTGCAGCTTGCGGCCGAGACCGCGCTGGCCGAGGCCCAGGCCGCGGCGCGCGCGGGCGGCATGGCGCTCGGTCTCTACACCGACCTCGCCGTCGGCGTGCGGCCCGACGGGGCCGAGATCTGGGCCGAGCCCGGCGTCTTCGCCCGCGGCGTGTCGCTGGGCGCGCCGCCCGACATGTTCTCGCCCGACGGACAGTCCTGGGGCCTGGCGCCCTTTGCGCCGCCGGGGCTGGCGGCGGCGGGCTACGCGCCGTTCGTCGCGATGCTGCGGGCGGCGATGCGCCACGCGGGCCTGGTGCGCATCGACCATGTGCTGGGGCTCGAGCGCACGTTCTGGGTGCCCGAGGACGGCACGCCCGGCGGCTATGTGCGCGCCGAGCGCGAGGTGCTGCTGGCCATCCTGCGGGTCGAGGCGGTGCGCCACGGCTGCGGGGTGGTGGGCGAAGACCTGGGCGTCGTCCCCGAGGGCCTGCGCGAGGCGCTGGACGGCGCCGGGATCTTCGGCTGTTCGGTCGCGATGTACGAGCACTGGGAGGGGCGGCTGCGCGCGCCCTGGCACTATCGCCCCGCCACGCTGGCCAGCTTCGGCACCCACGACACGCCCACGCTGGCCGGCTGGTGGCGCGGCCACGACATCGGCTGGCGCGAGCACATCGGCCACACGGCCGCGGCCGAGGCCGAGGCGATGCGCGCGGCACGCTGGCGCGACCGGGCCACGCTGATGGCGCTGATGGCCGAGGCCGGCGTGCTGCCGCCCGGCTACGACCCCGCAAATCCGCCCTGGGAGGTCGACGACGCGCTGATCGCGGCGGTGCACGCGTTGCTGGCGCGCGCGGCCTCGGCCCTGGTCGCGGTGCAGCTGGACGATGCGCTGGGCACCCTCGAGCAGGCCAACATCCCCGGCACCATCGACGAGCACCCCAATTGGCGCCGCCGCCACGCCGCGGCGGCCGAGGCGCTGGGCGACCACCCGCTGTTGCGCCAGATCGCGAAGCTGATGCGCGACGCCGGCCGCGTGCCCGTGCGCGAGATCGCCGAGCCCGCGGCGGGGCGAGGCTGAGCGCCAAGGCAGGGGCCGGCGCGCAGGAACGGGGCGAAGCGCGGGAGCGGGGCGAAGCGCGGGAACGGGCCGGATCGCGGGAAACGGGGCAGCGCGCGGGGGCGGCTCTGCGCGCCAGCATGCGACGGTTGTCTCGCACTGATACGCTACCGCAACGGTTGTCTGTCCGATCAGCGTCGCCCTAGCGGCCAACCGCCACCTGGAATATCGTCTCGCATCCTTGCATGACTGCAGCGCAGCGTGGCGCTCGACGCAGGTTGAGCGGCCGGCAGCTAGCGTTCGTGCCAGCGGACCGGAGACGACGTATGAACGAGATCGACCGCATCGCTAAGGCTGGGGCCGGCAACGGCTCGGCCGACGGTCTCACCCCCGTCAGCGCCGACGCATTGCGCCGCGAGATTGCCTATCACCTGACCTATTCCATCGGCAAAGACCCGCGCGCAGCCAGCCTGTCGGACTGGCGGCTTGCCCTGTCGCGCGCCATCCGCGACCGCGTGGTCGAGCCCTGGTTCGCCACCACCCGGCGCACCTACGAGGAGGACCGCAAGCGGGTCTACTATCTCTCGATGGAGTTCCTGATCGGGCGGCTGCTAGAGGATGCGGTCACCAATCTCGGGCTCGAAGACGCGGCGCGCGAGGCGATGGCCGCGCTTGGCCAAGACTATGACGCGGCCGTCAAGGACGAGCCCGACGCCGCGCTGGGCAACGGCGGTCTCGGCCGGTTGGCGGCCTGCTTTCTGGACAGCATGTCGACCGTCGGCGTGCCGGCGCACGGCTACGGCATCCGCTACGACCACGGCCTGTTCAAACAGTCGTTCCGCGACGGCTGGCAGCACGAGGAGCCCGAGGACTGGCTGAACGAGGTCCATCCTTGGGAGTTCGAGCGCCGCGAGACGCTCTATCCCGTGGGCTTCGGCGGTCGTGTCGAGGCCGGCGAGACCGGCGCGCGCTGGTACGCGAACGAGACGGTGCTGGCCGCGGCCTACGACACGCCGACGCCGGGCTGGGGCGGGCGCTGGGTCAACACGCTGCGTCTGTGGTCGGCCAAGCCCACGCGGGTGTTCGACCTGGAGCCGTTCAACCGCGGCGACTTTATGGGCGCCGCCGCACCCGCGGTGCTGGCCGAGACGATCAGCCGGGTGCTCTACCCCGACGACACCACGCCCCAGGGCAAGGAACTGCGGCTGAAACAGGAGTACTTCTTCACCGCAGCCTCGCTGGCCGACATCCTGCGCCGCTTCTTCGCCCACCACGACGATGCCGGCAAACTGCCCGGTCTGGTGGCGATCCAGCTCAACGACACGCACCCCGCCATCGCGGGGCCCGAGCTGGTGCGGCTGTTGATCGACGAGCGCGGTCTCGGCTTTGACGAGGCGTTCGCGATCGCGCGCGCGACGCTGAACTACACCAACCACACCCTGATGCCCGAGGCGCTGGAGCGTTGGCCCGTCGACATGATGGCCCGCGTGCTGCCGCGCCATCTGCAGCTGATCGAGGCGATGGACGCGGCCCACGCGGCCGAGACCCGGGCCCGCGGCCACCAGCGGCCCGACAGCGCGGCCGCGCTGGCCCACGGCGAGGTGCGCATGGGCAACCTGGCCTTCATCGCCGCGAACCGCGTGAACGGCGTCTCGGCGCTGCACACCGACCTGATGAAGCGCACGGTGTTCGCCGATCTGCACGCGCTGCACCCCGACAAGATCCTGAACCAGACCAACGGCGTGACCCCGCGGCGCTGGATCCGCGGCTGCAACCCGGCTATGGCCGCGCTGCTGACCGAGGCGCTGGGTCCGGAGTGGGAGACCGATCTCAACCGTCTGCAGGGTCTGGCACCCCTGGCCGACGATGCGGCGTTCCGCGCCCGCTTTATGGCCGCCAAGCACCAGAACAAGGCCGCGCTGGCGCAGTGGGTCGAGGCGCAGATGGGCCTGACCATCGACCCAGCCGCGATGTTCGACATCCAGATCAAGCGCATGCACGAGTACAAGCGTCAGTTCATGAACATCCTGGAACTGGCTGCGCTGTATAACGAAATCAAGCGAGACCCCAGCGCTGTGCACCCGCCCCGGGTGCGCTTTTTCTCGGGCAAGGCAGCGCCCGGCTACTGGATGGCCAAGCTGATCGTGAAGCTGATCAACGACATCGGCGCCACGGTGAACGCGGACCCCGCCATGGCCGGCCGGCTGACGGTGGTCTACCCGCCCAACTACAACGTCACCCAGGCCGAGCGGCTGATCCCGGCGGCCGATCTGTCCGAACAGATCTCGACCGCAGGGACCGAGGCGTCGGGCACCGGCAACATGAAGTTCGCCATGAACGGCGCGCTGACCATCGGTACCAACGACGGCGCCAACGTCGAGATCCGCGAGCGGGTGGGCGACGAGAACATCTTCATCTTCGGGCTGGAGGCCGACGAGGTCACCGCGCTGCGGGCCGAGGGCTTCGACCCCGCCGCCCACGTCGCCGCGTCCGACCGGCTGTCCGAGGTGGTCGACCAGATCCGCGCCGGCTTCTACTCGGGCGGCGACGGCGAGCGGTTCGCGGCGCTGACCGACAACCTGACGGGCCACGACTGGTTCATGGTGGCCGCGGACTTCGAGGCCTATTGGGCCGCCCAGCGCCGGGTCGACGCCGCCTGGGCCGACCCCGAGGGCTGGGCCCGCAAGGCGGTGCTGAACGCAGCGCCGATGGGCTGGTTCTCTTCGGACCGCACGATCCACGGCTATGCCGCCGACGTGTGGGAGGTCGCGACCGTCCTCTGATCCGGCGGCCACCCCCCAACGATGGCCCCAACGCCAATCCACGCCGACGGCCCCCAAAAGCCGCCCCCATTGACGGTCCCCAGCGACGGCTCCGGACGCGTGGCGGCGGTCGGGGGTGGCGCTCGGCGGTGGGGGGCGAGCCTGCCGCACCGGCAGCACCCTGCCCGCCCGGCATCCGACGCCCGGACAGACCGGTGCAGACCCAGGCTGCGCGCGCCGGCCTAGTCGCCTATACAGCATGGCGCACGCGCCACGCGCCCGCGCGGGTCCCACCGGAACGGAGGAGCGGATGACCGACGCCCCCGCCAATGCCACCGCCAACGATGCCGCAAATGGTTCATTGGGCGCCGCCCCTGCCGCCGCCGGCGGCGCGCCCGCGACGGTCGACGCCGCCTGGAACGCCGTGTTTGCCGAGGCCGCGCGCCTGGCGCCCATCCACCTGCGCGATCTCTTCGTCGCCGATACCGGGCGGGCCGAAACGCTGAGCTTCACGCTGGACGATCTGACGCTGGATCTGTCCAAGGAAAAGCTGGACGCCCCCGCGCTCGCCGCCCTCGTTGCGCTGGCCGGGGCGACCGGCGTCGCCGCCCGGCGCGACGCCATGGCCGCAGGCGCCGCGATCAACGAGACCGAGCGCCGGGCCGTGCTGCACATGGCGTTGCGCGGCTCGGTCGCCCCGGCGGTCGAGGGCGTGGACGAGGTCGCGCCGATCCTGGAGCGGTTCCTGGCCTTCGCCGAGGACGTGCGCACCGGCCGCGCGGCGGGGCGCGACGGGCCCTATACCGACGTGATCAACATCGGCATCGGCGGCTCGGACCTGGGCCCTGCGATGGCGGTGCGGGCGCTGGCGCCGGATGCGGACGGGCCGCGGGTCCACTTCGTCTCGAACGTCGACGGGGCGCACCTGACGGACACGCTGAGGGGCCTCGACCCCGGGCGCACCCTGGTGATCGTCGCCTCCAAGACCTTCACCACGCTCGAGACCATGGCCAACGCCCATTCGGCCCGCGCCTGGCTGGCCACGGCACTGGGCGCGGCGGGCGCGGGCGCGCAGATGGCGGCGGTGTCGACCAACCTGCCCGGCACGGCAGCCTTCGGCATCGATGCCGCCCGCGTCTTCGGGTTCCGCGACTGGGTGGGGGGGCGCTATTCGGTCTGGTCGGCGATCGGGCTGCCGCTGGCGATCGCCATCGGGGCCGGCGGCTTCCGCGCCTTCCTCGCCGGTGCGGCGGCGATGGACCGCCATTTCCTGGAGGCCCCGCTGGACGAGAACCTGCCGGTCCTGTACGCGCTGGCGGGGATCTGGCGGCGCAACGCGCTCGGCCACCGGGCGACGGCGCTGATCCCCTACGACCAGCGGCTGGACCGGTTCGCAGCCTACGTCCAGCAGCTGGACATGGAGAGCAACGGCAAGCGCGTCGCGCTGGACGGCACGGCGCTGGCGCGGGCCAGCGGTCCGCTGATCTTCGGCGAGCCGGGGACGAACGCCCAGCACTCGTTCTTCCAGCTCCTGCACCAGGGGACGGACGTGGTGCCCGTCGACTTCCTGCTGGCGGCCGAGCCGCGCGAGGATATGGGCGACCACCACGCGCTGTTGCAGGCCAACTGCCTGGCCCAGGGCGCGGCGCTGGCCTTCGGGCGGAGCGAGGCGGACGTCCGGGCCGAGATGGCGGCGGCCGGCCGGGATGCGGCCGAGATCGACCGCCTGGCCCCGCACCGCACGTTCCCGGGCGACCGGCCCTCGACCACCATCCTGTACCGGCGGCTGGACCCCTTCGCGCTCGGCCGCCTAATCGCGCTGGTCGAGCACAGGGTGTTCGTGCAGGCCGCCGTCTGGGGCCTGAACGCGTTCGATCAGTGGGGGGTCGAGCTGGGCAAGGCGCTTGCCAAGGACTTGATCCCGGCACTGGTGTCGGGCGCTGCGACCGAGACCGACCCGTCGACCGCGGCGCTGTTGTCGCGCATCGCCGGCCTCAAGGGCTGAGCCTCGCGCGCCCCGCCGTCTTGCGCCCCAATCTCGCGGGCCCCGCCGTCTCGGGCTCCAATCTCGCGGGCCCCGCCGTCGCGTTCCCCGATGTCGCGTCGCCCGCTGTCACATCCCCCGATGTCGCGTCTCCCAGTGTCGCGTCTCTCAGTGTCGCGTCTCCCGATGTCGCGTCCCCCGATGTCGCGACCTGTGGGGCGGGCTGCCGGGCGCGGCACGGCGGCAGCGGGCATCAGCGGATGCGCCACGGGGTCCTTGCGCCGCCACAGGTACAGCGCGAACACCTCGGCGTAGCTGTCGAAACAGTAGCCCCGGTTGCGCCGCAGGATGTCCTCGCGCCGGATCTGCCACAGGGCGGGCAGCCGGTACCACGCGACCTTTGGCGCCGCGTGATGCAGCGCGTGCAGGTTGTTGTTGAGGAACAGGAAACCCAGCACGCCGCCCCGCTCGATCACCACGGATCGCCCGGCCGCGCGCTCGTGCGCCCGATGCTCCAGGAAGGTCCGGATGCGCAGGATCGCAAGGCCGCCATAGGCATAAGCCAGCGCCCCCCACCACGGCACCCCGACCCACGCCAGCCAGGCGACAACCGGCATCAGGCCGAGCGCGTGCAGCGCCCAGGCACGCCAGACCGCCGGATCGCCGCGCCAGGCGGCCCGCGCCTCGCCGGTCATGAACACCGCCTGGCCGATCAGCGGACCCAGCACCATGCGCCCGGCCAGCGTGTTGTTGGCCAGCATCAGCCGGCGCAGCGGCCCCGGCAGCCCTGCCCAGACGGCCGGGTCCAGGAAATGGCTCTCGGGATCGTCGTAGGGATCGGTCAGCCGCTCGTCGCGATGGTGCGCCAGGTGCAGATCGCGGAACCGCTCGTAGGGAATGGCAAGGCCCAGCGGCAGGAACACCAGCGCCTCGCTGGCCCGACGCGAGCGCAGCGGGTGCCCGTGGGCGACTTCGTGGGTCAGCGAGGAGTGCAGCGCCACGACCACCGCCAGCGGCACAAGCGCCCAGGCCCCGGCCAGCGGTCCCGCAGCACCCCAGGCGGCCGTCAGCCCCAGCCACGCCGCATGGACGGCCACGATCAGGGCCAGGGTCGGCCACTCGACGCTGCGCACATGCGGGTTGTGCGGACCCTGCGGCCGGTTCTGTCGCTCGATCTGACGCATGGGCAGCAGCGTGCCCGCTGGACGACGGGGCGCAGGAGCGGAAAGATACGGTGCGATCCCACGATTTGTGCTGCATGAGGAGCGGACATGTCGCGCAATCACCCAGAACGCCGTGGATCCACGTCGGCGATGGACAAGCGCGACGTCAGCGCGCTGTTCGCAGACCGGCTGCGCCAGGTGGTCGAGCGCGCCGGCGGCGTCGCGCCCTTGGCGCGCCAGGCGGGGATGGATCGCTCGGCGCTGGGGCAGTTCTTGGCGCCCGGCAACACGCGGCTGCCGCGGGCCGAGGCGCTGCGCCGGCTGGCCGAGGCGTCGGGCACGTCCAGCGACTGGCTGCTGGGCCTCTCCTTCGCCGAGGCGCCCGAGCGCGAGCTGGCCCCGGCCGTCGAGATCGAGGCGGCGCTGGGCCCCGACGGCGACAGCCCGATCGCGCGTTGGCACCGCGAGGCGGCGGGCCACAAGATCCGCTATGTGCCGGCGAACCTGCCCGACCAGCTCTGCCTGCCCGAGATCGCCCGGCCCAGCGCCTCGCCCGTGCGCCAGGCCCAGGGCGAGGCGACGCTGGCCGAGATCGAGCTCGGCGAGACCGATCTGGAGATTGCGATGCCGCGCCAGACGCTGGAAGCGTTCGCCGCCGGCCAGGGCGCCTGGTCGGTGCACCCGCCGGGGCGGCGGCGCGCGCAACTGGCCCGCATGGCGGCGCTGACCGAGGCGCATTATCCCGTGCTGCGGCTGCATCTGTACGACGCGGCTCGGACCTATGCGGCGCCGTTCACGGTGTTCGGGCCGGTGCGCGCGGCGCTCTACCTCGGCCCGGGCTACCTGGTGCTGACGGGTGCCGAGGATGTGCGGCGGCTGGCGCGGGTGTTCGACGCGCTGGTGCGCCAGGCCGTGGTGGGCGCGGACCGCGCGCACCGCTACCTGCAGGACCTCGCAAGCCGCGTCGCCTGATCGCTGCGGCCCTGGCGCAGCGCGGCCGATCGCAGCAATGAGCGACGGACGATGGTGGGCGCCACGGCCGCCCGACAGCGCATAACCGCCACCTTCCCCGCCCGGTGCGCCAAGCCCCGCACGGCGACACAGTCACCACCGCCCGGCGCCCCAGCCACCCCGCACCGGCCACACCCCCACCGCCACCGAGACCCCACCCGCGCCTCCCGCCCAAACACCAGGGACGCGCCCCCCGCACGCGCCCCCGCACCCCTCCCGCACGCCCGGGACGCACCCAGTCGCACCGCGCGGGTGTCGGGCCGGGTCAAGGAACGCCGCCAGGCGACGGGCAGCGCCCGCTTGTCCTTGACGCGGCCCGACACCCGCACACGCTCGGTATAAAGCCCCCTCGGGGCTTCTCTCAGCCCACCCCTTCCCCTTCGCGGCCCCCAGACCACGCAAGCGACGCACCGCCGCTGCCGCCGTTTCCCGGCAACCGAGCATCGCGGCGACCAGCCGCGCTTCCGCTTGGTCGGAGGCGGGCCTAGACCGCGCCCTTGAGAATGAGTGGGAGGCCCGCGGCGACGAATTCCACCCGGTCGGCGGCTGCGGCGACGCGTTGGTTGAGACGGCCCTGGGCGTCGCGGAAGGCGCGGCCCAGCGCGTTCATCGGCGCCAGTCCCATGCCGATCTCGTTGGACACCAGCACCGCGCGCCCCGGCGCGTCGGCCAGCGCCGCCAGCAGCGCCTCGGTTTCGGCGTCGACGTCGCGCTGGTGGTGCAGCAGGTTCGAGAGCCAGAGGGTAAGGCAGTCGATCACCACCGTGCCCTCGGCTGGCGCGGCGCCAAGCGGGACGGCCAGGTCCAGCGGCGCTTCGGCGACCGCCCAGTCGGCGCCGCGCTCGGCGCGATGGCGGGCGATGCGCTCGGCCATCTCGTCGTCCAGCGCCTCGGCCGTCGCGACGAACAGGCGCGGCGCACCGGCCGGGGCCAGCGTCAGCGCGCGCGCCGACTTGCCCGAGCGCGCACCGCCCAGGACCAGGGTCACGTGGGCCATGCGGGCTCCTCGGGCGCGGGTCGGCCGCCACCGGTCGCCCGGGCGTCGGGGGCGTCGGGGGCGTCGGGGGCGTCGGGGGCGATGGCGGAAGCCATCGTGGGGGCGGGCAGCACCAGGGGCCGCGCATAGGCGACCGGCTCGGCGAAGACCGTCTCGAACGTCGTCCCCGTCAGCAGCATCCGGGCGGCACGGACGACGCCGGCGTGGGCGACCACGGCCGCGCCCGGGGGCACGGCGGCCAGCACGGCGCGGACGCGGGCGAGCAGGGCGGCGAAGCTCTCGCCCCCCGGGGGCGCGGTGTTCAGCGGGTCGGCCGCCCACCGGTCGCTGGTCGCGCGGTCGATGGCGTCCCAGGCCATCCCCTCCCAGGCGCCGAAATCGAGCTCGGCGAGGCGCGCGTCCTCGACCGTGGCGACGCCGTCGCGGGCGGCAAGGGCCGCGGCCAGACCATGGGTGCGCCTCGCGGGACTGTGCCAGACGGCGACGATACGCGGCGTATCGGCCAGGGCCGCAGCCGTTTCGGCGGTCGCCTCGGGGCCGAGCGGGACATCGAGCCGGCCGTAACAGAGGCCGGGTGCCACCGCCGGGCGCGGATGGCGCAGAAAGACGAGGTGGCGCGGTGGGCTCATGCACCGGCCCCCGTCCGATGCCCCGCGGCGTCCCAGGCCCCCGGGTCCCAGGCCCCTGCGTCCCCGGCCCCCGCGTCCCACGCGGTCGCGCCCCAGGCCCCCAGGTCCAATGCGCCAGCGTTCCAGGCGCCCAGGTCCCAGGCCCCCGTGTTCCACCCGCCCGCGTTCCAGGCGCCTGTGTCCCAGGCCCCCGCGTCCCACGCGCCCATGTCCCAGGCCGCCGTGTCCCAGGCCCCTGTGTCCCAGGCAGCGGCCAGGACGATCAGCACGGCTGTCTCGGCCACCGCGGCGGTGGCGCCCAGAGTGTCGCCCGTGTGCCCGCCCAGGCGCCGCTGCGCGAGGCCGCGCATGGCGATACCGGCCACTGCGGCAGCGGCGACGGCGGCCGCCCCGCCGGGCGCGGTGGCGAGCGAGACGGCGAGCCCCAGCACGGCGGCGACCGACAGCGCCGTCGCCGCCATCGCCCGGCGGGGCAGCGCGGCGGCCCGGGCAGCCACCCCGTC
>JBCCMW010000115.1:0-10725 GCA_039026175.1 Pseudomonadota bacterium | reverse complement strand
GGCGCGCGGGCCGGCGCCCTGTCCGGCGCGCACATTGGCGCGCGGGCCGGCGCCCTGTCCGGCGCGCCCTTCGGCGCGCCGGCCCGCACCCAGTCTGGCGGGCCCATCGACGCGCGGGCCGGCGCCCTGTCTGGCGCGCAAATCGGCGCGCGGGCCGGCACCCTGTCTGGCGCGGAGGCCGGCACACGGTGCAGCGCGGGGCGGCGGCGGGCGATCACCGCGCCGCTCCGAACAGCATGTCCAGCGCGCGGGCGCGGTCCAGGGTGCCGATGATGGCGCCGTCGGCGCCGGCCACGGGCACCGCGGCGCGGGTGTCGCCGGCCAACTGGCGCGCCAGCTCGCGGATCGTGGCGCTGCCGGGCACGGCGGCACCCTCGGGCACGGGGCCGGTCAGCAGCTCGGCGATGGCGGCGGCGTGGACGACCCGGGCCTTCTCCACGTCCTCGGTGAACCGGGCGACGTAGTCGGTCGCGGGCGCCACCACGATCCGATCGGGCGTGTCGCACTGTTCGACCACGCCGTCGCGCATGATCGCGATCCGGTCGGCCAGGCGCAGCGCCTCGTCGAAGTCGTGGGTGACGAACACGATGGTCTTGCCGAGGAGCGCGCGCAGGCGGATGAACTCGTCCTGCATCTCGCGCCGGATCAGCGGGTCCAGCGCCGAGAACGGCTCGTCCAGGAACCAGATGTCGGGCTCGATGGCCAGGCTGCGGGCGATGCCCACGCGCTGTTGCTGGCCGCCCGACAGCTCGCGCGGGAAATGCGCCTCGCGCCCCTCCAGCCCCACCAGCCGGATGACCTCCAGCGCCCGGGCACGGCGGGTGGCGCGGTCCTGGCCCCGCATTTCCAGCGGGAAGGCCACGTTCTCCAGCACCGTGCGGTGGGGCAGCAGCGCGAAGTTCTGGAACACCATGCCCATCTTGCGGCGGCGCAGATCGATGAGCCCCGCCTCGTCCAACGCGCCGATTGCCTGGCCCTCGACCATCACGTCGCCGCCGGTGACCTCGACCAGGCGCGCCATGCAGCGCAGCAGCGTGGACTTGCCCGAGCCCGAGAGGCCCATGACCACCAGCATCTCGCCCCGCGGGATGTCGAGCGAGACGTCGCGCACCGCCGAGACATAGCCGTCAGCCTCCAAGCTGGCGGTATCGGGCACCCGGCCGTTCAGGCGCGTGAGATAGCCGTGGGGGTCCGGGCCGAACAGCTTCCACAGGCCGCGGCAGGCCAGGGCCGGGACGTCGGCGCCCGCGCCCACACCCGCGCCCGCGCCGATGGCAGCCGTCGGGCCGGCGGCGGCGGATGCGGCCCCGGCGGGCGGCTCCTCGCCGGTGGGGGCGCCGGGGTGAGTGTCGGGGCGAGCGTCGGGGCGGGCGTCGCTGGGTGCGGCGGTGCGCGCCGCGGCGGCAAGCGCCGCTGGTGTCGTGGCCGTCGCTTCCATGGGCGTCCCTCCCGGCGGCGTCCCTCGGCGGTGGCAGGCGTAGGGTCGATCGGCACCGGCCCCTGCACCGGCCCCGGCACCGGCCCCGGCCGCTGGTGCTGGGGCCGGGAACGGCATCGTGCGGGCCGGCGCCGGGGGCGCGGCGGACATCTGCCCGCCCCGCCCCGCGGCCCCGACCGTTAACGAAAGGTCAGCTCGCGCTTTCGACCCAGGGGCGCCAGGTGTCCTCGTTCTCCTCCAGCCACACGGTCGCGGCCTCCTCGGGGTCCAGCTCGTCGATGTCGACCAGCTTGGCCATCTCGGCGATCTGGGGGTTGGTAAACGAGATCTGCTCCAGCACGCGATAGGCGGTCGGCCACTTCTCGGCCATGCCGTCCCACGCGGCCTTCTTCAGGTACCCGTCCGCCGGGTTGCCGCAGTCGTAGGCCATGTCGGGGTTGGGGCCCTTGCTGGCGTCGTCCTTGCAGCCGTCGAAGTACTCGGGGAACTCGACGAACTCGCCCTCCCAGACCGCTTCCACAAAGTTCGGGGTCCAGTTGAAGATGACCACCGGCTTCTTGGTCTTCTCGGCGGCCGCCACCTCGGCCCAAAGTGCTGCGGCCGAGCCCGCGTTGACAACGACGAAGTCCATGCCCAGCGCCTGGACGCGCTCCTTGTCGTTCTTCAGCCAGTCGACCGGCCCGCCCAGGAAGCGGCCCTTCTCGCCCGTCTCGGGCGTGGCAAAGAGCGCGGCGCAGGCGTTCAGCGCCTCCCAGGCTGGCAGGCCGGGGCAGGCTTCTTTGGTCCACTCGGGGTACCACCAGTCCTCGCGCGTCACCGCGTCGTGGTCGCCCACGTCGATGATGCCGCCCTTGGCCAGCGCCGCCTCGAAGGCGGGGCCGAACGCGCCCTCCCAGACCTCCAGCTCCAGCGTCACGTCGCCCAGGCGCACGCTCTCGTACACGGCCTGGCTGTCGGTCGAGACGTATTCGAAGGTCAGGCCCATCTCCTCGTAGATCTGGCCGACCACGTGGCTCATCACGATCTGCGAGGACCAGTTGTGGGTGGGGATGATGATGGGGTCGCTGCTGTCCTCGGCAAAGGCAGGGGCGCTCAGCATCGTGGTGGCCATGAGGGCCGCGAGAATCTTCCTCATTCGATCTCTCCTCTGTTGCGTGGCATCGGCCCCGGTGTGTCCCGGGTGCCGCCGTTCCTCGGACGGCGTCTGGCGCGCCGCTTGCCCCTCTCGTCCCCCGTCCACGGTGCCCGTTTGGCGGTGCCGCGGTCGTCCTTCCCCCGTCGTCGTTCTCCTGTTCGTCGTTCCCACTCGTCGTGTCGTGGGGGCGTGCCCTGCCGTTCCCGTCCTAGCGCGACCCGCCGATCCCCTGGCCCGTACGCTCGCGGCCCCTGAACCGTGCCGCTCGACCTGTCGGCTCGATCACGGCTGCAACTTCCGTACCAAAACGAAACGTAGGCGAACAGTCGGTCACCAGGCGGCCTCCAACACGCCGAGGGCGGCGTCGGGCGTCACCGGCTGGGGGTTGCCGCCGGCCGTGGGATCCTCCGGCGCCATACGGGCGATGGTGTCGAAGGCGTCGCGCTCGATCCCGATCTCGCGCAGTTGCGTCGGCAGGCCGATCGAGGCGCGCAGCCCGTCGACCCAGGCCAGGAACGAGTCGAACCCCGGGCGCAGGCCCAGGTATGCGGCGGCGCGCACGATCCGCTCCTCGATCACCGGGCGGTTCCAGTCGAGCACCGCGACCGTCAGCACCGCGTTCGTCGTGCCGTGGTGGGTGTCGTAGAGCGCGCCGATGGGGTGCGACAGCGCGTGGATGGCGCCAAGGCCCCGCTGGAAGGCGATCGCGCCCGCCATTGCGGCGGTCATCATGTCGGCCCGGGCCTCCAGATCGCCCGGCTCGGCACAGGCGCGGGGCAGCGCCTCCTTGACCAGGCGCATCCCCTCCAGCGCGATGCCGGCGCAGATCGGGTGATAGCCCGGTGCGCAGTAGGCCTCGAGGCAATGGGCGAAGGCGTCCATCCCCGTGCCCGCGGTCACGGGGCGCGGCATGCCGGCGGTCAGCACCGGGTCGGCGATCACCGCGACGGGCAGCATCTTGGGGTGGAAGATGACCTTTTTCACCCGCTCGGCGGTGTTCGTCAGCACGGCGGCGCGCCCGACCTCGGACCCCGTGCCGGCGGTGGTGGGCAGCGCAATTACCGGGGCGATGGCGTCGGCATCCGCCCGAGTCCACCAGTCGGCCACATCCTCGAAATCCCAGACGGGACGCGACTGCCCGGCCTGGAAGGCGATCAGCTTGCCCAGGTCCATGGCCGAGCCGCCGCCGAAGGCCACCACCCCGTCGTGGCGCCCGGCGCGATAGGCCAGGATCCCAGCCTCCAGATCCGTGTCCTTGGGGTTCGGCGACACGCCGTCGAAAAGGCGCGAGCCGGGGGGCAGGAAGGCGCGCACGGTGTCCGCCAGCGGCATCGCGGACAGCACCGGGTCGGTGACAAACAGCGGACGCTCCATGCCCGCCTTGGCCACAGCGTCCTTCAGCTCGGCCATGCGGCCGGCGCCGAAGTGGATGGCGGTGGGGAAGCTCCAGGTGCCGATACGCTCCATCGCCCGCCCCTCAACAGTCCAGCGTGGTCTGGCGTTCCCACTCGGTCAGGTAGCGCATGTACTGGCCCCATTCGTCGTGGCGCAGCGTCAGGAACGCGGCCACCGTCTCGTGCCCCAGCGCCTCGGCCAGGGCGGTGTCGGCCTCCAGCGCGCGCAGCGCGTCCAGCAGGTTGCGCGGCAGCGGCCGGGCGTCGGGCGCCTTGTGCGGCTCGGCGTACATGTCGATGTCCAGCCGCGGGCCGGGGTCCAGATCGCGCGCGATCCCGTCCAGCCCCGCGGCCAGGATCGCGGCCGGGTACAGGTAAGGGTTGGCCGCCCCGTCGGCGAGGCGCAGCTCGAACCGCCCGGCATCGGGGATGCGCACCATGTGCGTGCGGTTGTTGCCGCCATAGGTCACGGTGTTGGGCGACCAGGATGCCCCCGACAGGGTGCGCGGCGCGTTCAGCCGCTTGTAACTGTTCACCGTGGGGTTCGAGATCGCGGACAGCGCCTCGGCATGCGCCATCACGCCGCCCAGGAACCGATAGCCCAGCGCCGAGACGCCGAGTGCGCCCGCGGGATCGTGGAACAGGTTCGTGGCGCCATCCGGGTCCCACAGGCTGACGTGGGCGTGGCAGCCGTTGCCGGTGAGATGGGCAAAGGGTTTGGGCATGAACGTCGCCCGCAGGCCATGCGCCTCGGCGATCGTCTTGACCATGTACTTGAAGAACGCGTGCCGGTCGGCGGTGACCAGCGCATCGGCGTAGTCCCAGTTCATCTCGAACTGGCCGTTCGCGTCCTCGTGGTCGTTCTGGTAGGCGCCCCAGCCCAGCGCCTGCATCGCGTCGCAGATCTCGGCGATCACCTCGTAGCGGCGCATCAGGGCCGAGATGTCGTAGCAGGGCTTTTCCTGGGTATCGCGCCCGTCCGCCACCGCGGCGCCGTCGGGCGAGACCAGGAAATACTCGCACTCGACCCCGTGGCGCAGGCGATAGCCCTCGGCCTTGGCCGCGGCGTCGACCCGCTTCAGCGTGTTGCGGGGCGCCTGCGCGACGGGCTGGTCGTTCATCCACAGGTCGGCCGCCAGCCAGCCGACCTCGGGCTTCCAGGGCAGCTGGATCAGGCTGGCGGGATCGGGCTTGGCGAACATGTCCGCGTCCGCCGGGGTCATGTCCAGCCATGTGGCGAAGCCTGCGAAGCCCGCACCCTCGTCCTGCATCGGGCCGATGGCGGCGGCGGGCACCAGCTTGGCCCGCATCACGCCGAAGAGATCGGTGAACGAGACCTGGAAGTACTTGATCCCATGTTCTTTCGCGGCGTTCGCCAGATCGATGGCCATGGCGCGCCTCAGTACCCGGCGCCGGGCGCGCGGCCCGGGATCCAGTCGGTGCCGGCCAGCGGGACGCCCGCCATCGCCGCGGCCTCGACCGTCAGCGCGACCAGGTCCTCGGGCTCCAGGTTGCGCACGTCGGACTTGCCGCAGGCCCG
Source organism: Pseudomonadota bacterium (assembly GCA_039026175.1). GTDB lineage: Bacteria > Pseudomonadota > Alphaproteobacteria > Rhodobacterales > Rhodobacteraceae > Thermohalobaculum. Next base: position 5,218 of record JBCCMW010000115.1, on the reverse strand, counting down.
CGCGAGGGTCTGCAACTCCAGCGTCATGACCCGCAGGTAATTGGCCAGCCTGCGCCCGCCCAGCACGGGGTCCAGACGGCTGGCCAGCGCCGGGTCCTGGGTGGTGATGCCGGCGGGGTCCTGCCCCTGATGCCAATCGTCGTAGGCGCCGGCGGTGCTGCCCAGCGCCTGGTAGTCGTCCTCCCACCGCGGATCGTTGTCGCCCAGCGCGACCAGCGCCGCGGTGCCGATGGACACGGCATCGGCGCCCAGCGCCAGCACCTTGGCCACGTCCGCGCCGTTGCGGATCCCGCCCGAGACGATGAGCTGCACCTTGCGGTGCATCCCTAGCTCCTCGAGCGCGCGGACCGCGGGGCGGATGGCCGACAGCGTGGGAATGCCCACATGCTCGATGAACACGTCCTGGGTGGCGGCCGTGCCTCCCTGCATGCCGTCCAGCACCACGACGTCGGCGCCCGCCTTCACCGCCAGCGCGACGTCGTAGTAGGGCCGCGAGGCGCCGACCTTGGCGTAGATCGGCACCTGCCAGTCGGTGATCTCGCGCAGCTCCTCGATCTTGATCTCCAGATCGTCGGGACCGGTCCAGTCCGGGTGGCGGCAGGCCGAGCGCTGGTCGATCCCCTCGGGCAGGGTCCGCATCTCGGCGACCCGGGGCCCGATCTTCTGGCCCAGCAGCATGCCGCCGCCGCCCGGCTTGGCGCCCTGCCCGATCACCACCTCGATGGCGTCGGCGCGGCGCAGGTCGTCGGGGTTCATGCCATAGCGGCTGGGCAGGTACTGGTAGACCAGCTTTGCGGAATGCCCACGCTCTTCCTCGGTCATGCCGCCGTCGCCGGTGGTGGTCGAGGTGCCGGCCAGCGTGGCCCCGCGGCCCAGGGCCTCCTTGGCCTGGCCGGACAGCGAGCCGAAGCTCATGCCCGCGATGGTGATGGGGATGTCCAGCTCGATGGGCTTGGCGGCGTAGCGGGTGCCCAGCGTCACCTTGGTGTTGCACGCCTCGCGGTACCCCTCCAGCGGGTAGCGCGAGACCGAGGCGCCCAGGAACAGAAGGTCGTCGAAGTGCGGCAGCGACCGTTTCGCCCCGCCGCCCCGGATGTCGTACACCCCCGTGGCCGCCGCCCGCCGAATTTCCGACAGCGTGTGCGGATCGAAGGTGGCCGAGTAGCGGGGCAGCGTGCCGCGCCGCGGGGCGCTCGGATGATCGTCGTACATTGGTCGCTGCGCCTCACCAAGCGTCGTCGACATGGAAGTTGTAGAGCCGGCGGGCCGAGCCGTAGCGCCGGAAGGTTGCCGGGTCCGCGTCGATCCCCGCCCGGGCCAAGAGGTCCGCGACCTCGGCCAGCGAGGCCTGGTCCATCTCCTTTTCCTCGCAGTCGGCGCCCAGGCTTTTGACGCTGCCGCGGACGTAGAGGCGGGCCTCGTAGATCGAGTCGCCCAGTGCCTCGCCCGCGTCGCCGCAGACGACCATCGTGCCCGCCTGGGCCATGAAGCCCGACATCGCGCCGACCGACCCGCCGACCACGATCTCCGCACCCTTGAGCGAGATGCCGCAGCGCGCCGACGCATCGCCGTGCACCACCAACAGACCGCCGTGCGCTGTGGCCCCGGCCGACTGGCTGACCCCGCCGGCGACGCGCACGGTGCCCGACATCATGTTCTCGGCCACGCCCGTGCCGGCGTTGCCCTCGACCGTCACGCTGGCGCGCTGGTTCATGCCCGCGGCGTAGTAGCCGGCGTGGCCCCGGATCGTGACCTCGACCGGGTGCTCCAGGCCACAGGCCAGGTTGTGCGCGCCGTTGGGGTTCAGCACGTCGAAACGCCCGGCCTCGGCCGCGCGCAGGGTGGCGTTGACCGCGCGCTTGGACAGCGCTGCCAGGTCCAGCGCCGTGTTTGTCAAGCGCTGGTTCACGCGGCCTTCCCCCAGCTGTATGGCTCGGCCGGCGCGGGTTCCCAGATCGCCGCATGCTCGACCCCCGGCAGCACGGCGATGGACCGGAATTCCGAGGACATGGCCACCCAGTCGTCGGTCTCGGCCATCACGGCGGGCTTGCAGGCGATGGGGTCGCGCAGCACCGCGAACCCGTCCGCCGTGCCGATGGCGAAGGTGAAGAACCCGTCCAGCGTCTGCAGCGCGGCCCGCAGCGCGGCCGACAGGGTGTCGCCCTCGCGCATGCGGCTGGCCAGGAAACCCGCGGCGACCTCGCTGTCGTTCTCGGTCTGGAATCGCTCGCCGCCCGCGTGCAGCACCCGGCGCAGGCGGTTGTGGTTCGAGAGCGAGCCGTTGTGCACCAGACAGGTGTCCGCACCGGTCGAGAACGGGTGCGAGCCGGCGGTCGTGACCGCGCTTTCGGTCGCCATGCGGGTGTGGCCGATGGCGTGGGTGCCGGTGCGCGCGCGCAGGCCGAAGCGCTCCATCACCGCGTCGGGGTCGCCGACGCCCTTGTAGACCTCGATCGACTGGCCGAGCGACAGGACCGTCACCTCGGGCGCGTTTTCGATCAGCCAGCGCCGGGCTGCGACCCCGTCGCCGTCGACCCGCATCACCGCGTGGTCGTGCAGGGGTGCCGCTTCGGCCGGCGCGCCCAGGGCCGCGGACAGACGCGCCGCCAGCGCCGCCCAGTCGACCGCCCCGGTGGTGTCCAGCAGGACCAGCTTGGCCGTGGCCTCGCGCGCGCCATAGACGGCGAAGCCCGCGCTGTCGGGCCCGCGGCCCCGCATCTCGTGCAGCATCAGCGCCGTCAGGCGGCCGAGATCCTCGGCCAGCCCGTCGTTCTTGAAGTACAATCCGACGATGCCGCACACCTGCAGAGGCCTCCCACCGATCAACCGGGACGTTAGGACCAGGCCGGCACCCACCACAAGAAAATTTTTTACCTCAGGGTAAAACGCTGGCCGTGGCGATGATCGACAGATACCGGCACGGCAGCTCGCGCATCTCCAGCGGCCCATGCGGCGCCTCGGCGTCGAAGAACAGGCTGTCGCCGGGGAACAGCTCGTAGTTCGCGTCGCCGTGGCGGTACACGACCGAGCCCTCCAGCATGAAGATGAACTCCACCCCGTCGTGCTGGAAGATGGGATACGCATCGCTCTCGCGCGTCAACGTGATCATGAACGGCTCGAGCTTGACCCGGTTGCGCAGCGACGCGCCCAGCAACTGGTAGATGTGGCCCGACCGCGAGCCCCGCCGCTCGATCGTCAGCCCCTCGCCCGCCCTGACCAGGCTGGCATCGCGCTTTTCGTCGTATTTGGCAAAGAACGAGGCCAGCGGGATGTTCAGCGCCGTCGCCAGGTGCTGCAGCGTGGTCAGCGAGGGCGAGGTCTGCCCGTTCTCGATCTTCGACAGCATACCGACCGACAGCGAGGCCGAGCGCGCCAGCTCGGCCATCGTCATGCCCAGCGCCATACGGAACGTGCGCACCTGCGCGCCGATCCAGATCTCCAGCGCCCGGTCGGGCGGCGGGCCTGGGTTGTTGGACGGGCCCGCGGTGCCCTGGTCTTCGACCGTCCTGCTCAAACGCCACCCTCCCTGACAGCGCTGAAGCGCAGCACATCGACCGCCCACTGGCGAGGAAAAAATTTTGACACTGAGGAAACCCGCGGCCACCCTGCGCACAACCAAGGGGTGTCTAGAGGAGACGGCGGCATGGTCGAACGGGTAGCGGTGATCGGCGCAGGGCCGAGCGGTCTGGGCACCCTACAGGCCTTCGCCGCCGCCCGCGACAGGGGCGAGGCGATCCCCGAGATCGTGTGCTTCGACAAGCAGGCCGATTGGGGCGGGCTCTGGCACTATACCTGGCGCACCGGCACCGATGCCTACGGCGAGCCCGCCCACGGCTCGATGTACCGCGCGCTCTGGTCCAACGGGCCGAAGGAGTGCCTGGAGTTCGCCGACTACAGCTTCGAGGCGCATTTCGGCCGGGCCATCCCCTCCTTCCCGCCGCGCCCCGTGCTCTACGACTACATCGTCGGCCGCTCGGCCAAGGCCGGGGTGCGCGACTGGATCCAGTTCGAGACCGTGGTGCGCGAGGTCGTCCCCCAGGGCGAGGGCTTCGCCGTCACCGTCGAATACCTGCCCACCCGGACCCAGCGCACCGAGACCTTCGACCGCGTGATCGTGGCGACGGGCCATTTCTCGACCCCCAACATCCCCGACTTCGACGGGATCGAGAGTTTTCCCGGCCGCGTCATGCACGCCCACGACTTCCGCGACGCGCGCGCCCACGCCGGGCAGAACATCCTGATCGTCGGCGCCAGCTACTCGGCCGAAGACATTGCGCTGCAGTGCTGGAAGTTCGGCGCCGGCAGCGTGACCTGCTGCTACCGCACCGCCGCCATGGGCTTCCACTGGCCCGAGGGCGTGAACGAGCGCCCGCTGGTCACCCGGTTCGAGGGCGCGACGGCGCACTTCAAGGACGGCACCGCCAAGGCGTTCGACACGGTGATCCTGTGCACCGGCTACCTGCACCACTTCCCGTTCATGGACGAGAGCCTGCGCCTGCGCACCACCAACCGCCTGTACGCGCCGGGCCTGTGGAAGGGCGTGGTGTGGCACGCCAACCCGGGCGTGTCGTACATCGGCATGCAGGACCAGTGGTACACCTTCACCATGTTCGACGCCGAGGGCTGGTTCGCCCGCGACGTGATCCTGAGCAAGATCCCGCTGCCGTCGACCGAGGCCCGTGCCGCCGACATGGCCGCCTGGGCCGCGAAGGAGGCCGCGGCCGAGGACGCCTACCAGATGATCGACTTCCAGGCCGACTATGTGGCCGAACTGATGCGGGACACCGACTACCCGGCCTTCGACCTCGACAGCACCAAGGCCAGCTTCCAGGCCTGGAAAAAGGACAAGGAAAAGGGGATTCTAACGTACCGCAACAGCGCCTTCCCCTCCCCCGTAACCGGCACCATGTCCCCCCCAGCCCCACGACCCTGGGCCGAAGCGATGGACGATAGCGTCGAGAGCTACCTTTCCGCCCAAGCAACAGCCGCGGAATGACGAAGCCGAGTAAATCCATCTTTGCTTGCATTCGGCTACTCGCGTCTGACTGGCTGTCACTTGCGGCTACCTCGTGGCGCACCAGACGGCCGCTTCAAGCCCGGACGCGTCATTGGACCCCATGCCGCGAATGTCTGCTTCGGCACGGTCGAAATCAATAGATGGTCTAGCCGAACAAAACCGATTCAAAATCTCAAGCAAAGAAAAAAACAACTCTCTCTG
>JBCCMW010000114.1:0-10745 GCA_039026175.1 Pseudomonadota bacterium | reverse complement strand
CGCGGCGATCACCTCGTGCACCAACACCTCGAACCCCTACGTGATGATCGGCGCGGGGCTGGTGGCGCGCAAGGCGCGGGCGCTGGGCCTGACCAGCAAGCCGTGGGTCAAGACCTCGCTCGCCCCCGGCAGCCAGGTGGTGTCCGAATATCTGGAGGCCGCGGGCCTGCAGGAGGATCTCGACGCGCTGGGCTTTAACCTGGTCGGCTATGGCTGCACCACGTGCATCGGCAATTCGGGCCCGCTGCCCGAGCCCATCTCCCAGGCGGTGAACGACGGCGATCTGGTCGCCTGTTCGGTGCTGTCGGGCAACCGCAACTTCGAGGGGCGCGTGAATCCGGACGTGCGGGCGAACTACCTGGCCTCTCCCCCGCTCTGCGTCGTCTACGCCATCGCCGGCGACATGAACGTCGACATCACGCGCGAGCCGATCGGCCAGACCCCGGACGGGCGCGACGTCTACATGCGCGACATCTGGCCCACGCAGCTGGAAATCGCCGAGCTGGTCGAACGCACCGTGACGCGCGAGGCCTACCGGTCGAAGTACGCCGAGGTGTTCACCGGCGACGACAAGTGGCGCGGGATCGAGACGACCGAGAGCCTGACCTACAGCTGGCCAGCGTCCTCGACCTATGTGCAGAACCCGCCCTACTTCGAAGGCATGGGCACCGAGCCCGGCACGATCAGCGACATCCCGGGCGCGCGGGTGCTGGCGATGCTGGGCGACTCGGTCACCACCGACCACATCTCGCCCGCCGGCAGCTTTAAGGAGACGACGCCCGCGGGCCGGTTCCTGCGCGAACACCAGGTATCGGTGCGCGACTTCAACTCCTACGGCTCGCGCCGCGGCAACCACGAGGTCATGATGCGCGGCACCTTCGCCAACATTCGCATCCGCAACGAGATGCTGGACGGGGTCGAGGGCGGCTACACCAAGGGGCCGGACGGCGCGCAGATGTCGATCTACGACGCGGCGATGGCCTACAAGGAGACGGGCACCCCGCTGGTCATCGTGGCGGGCAAGGAGTACGGCACCGGTTCGTCGCGCGACTGGGCCGCCAAGGGCACGGCGCTGTTGGGCGTCAAGGCCGTGATCGCCGAGAGCTTCGAGCGCATCCACCGCTCGAACCTGGTCGGCATGGGCGTGATCCCGTTCGAGTTCACGGGCGGCGACACCCGCCGATCCCTGGGCCTGACGGGGGCCGAGACGGTGTCGATCGCGGGCCTCAGCGCGGACCTGAAGCCACGCAAGCACTGCCCCGCGACCATCGAATACCCCGACGGCACGGTGCGCGAGATCGCGCTTCTGTGCCGGATCGATACCGAGGTCGAGATCGAGTACGTCGAGAACGGCGGCGTGCTGCACTACGTCCTGCGCAACCTGGCCAAGGAAGCCGCCTAGTCGGGCTGCAGCGCGTTGGGCGGCAGCTGCATGTCGCGCACGCCCGCGCGCACGATCCGGGCCAGATAGCGCCCCGCGGCGTCCGGTTCGGCCGATAGCAGCCGCCGGCCGGCTGCCAGTTCGACGACGCCGTGCACCGCGGCCCACAGCGCCGACAGCGCCTCGCGGTCGGCGTCGGGCCCCGCAGCGCGCAGGAGCGTGCGCCACAACGCCTCGGCCTCGGGCTCGACGGGACGGTCGGGCTGGGTCGTCATGCGGTGGCGGAACAGCGCGTCCCACAGGTTGGGGTGGGCCAGGGCGAAGGTGCGGTACGCCTCGGCCAGCGCGGTCAGCCGCGGCTCGGGCGGCCGGGTCGGGTCCAGCGCCTCCTCCAGCGTGCGGCCGAGCCGGGTCATCGTGCGCCGGTTCACCGCGCGCACCACGCCGTCCAGGTGGCCGAACAGGTTGTAGAGCGTGCCGACCGAGCAGCCGCCGGCCCCGGCCAGCCGCCGGGCGCTGAGCGCCTCCAGCCCCTCGGCCGCGACGATCGCCTCGGCCTCGACGGTCAGCCGCTCCTTGAGATCCGTGCTGTTGGGGCGCGCCATCCTGCTCCTCGATTTCCCTGTTGAACACCGTTCAAGAATCGGCTATCACCCTGCTGAACAGCGTTCAAGCAGCCCGGCGCCGCCGGGTTTTCTTTGGCCCAAACGTGAACACTGTTCAGAATGGAGGTGACATGTTCAAGACCCTTCGAACCCTGATGCGCGCCCAGGCGGCCGAGGCGGAGGAGCGGCTGGAGCTGGCCCAGGGTCCCGCGATCCTGGCCCAGCACCTGCGCGACGCCGAGGCGGACCTGCGCCGCGCCCGCCTGGCCTTGGCCGAACTGACCGCCGCCCGGCGCGAGGAGGCCCGCCGCGAGGCGACCGCCAGGGACGAGATCGCCCGGCGCGAGGCCGAGGCGCGCGAGGCCGTGGCCGCCGGCGAGGACACCCTGGCCGATGCCGTGGCCGAGCGAATCCTGGCGCTGGAGGAGCAGGCCGAGCGCGCCGCGACCTCGGCCGCCGACCTGGACCGCCGGACCGAGGCGCTGCGCCAGAACATCGCCGCGGCCGAGGTGCGCCTGCAGCGCGTCGCCGTGGCGCTGCGCACCGCGCGGGCGGGGCGGATGGCCCGCGGTGCCGGCATCAGCCTGGGCACCGCCGGCGCCGCCGCGATGCCCGCCCTGGCCGAGGCCGAGGCCATGGCCGAGAAGCTGGGCGCCGAGGGCCAGCGCGCCGACGACCGGCTGGAGGCGCTGGCCGGCAACCCGCTGGCCGCCCCGCCGGGCCCGACCTCGGACCTGGACGCGCGGCTGGCGGACGCCGGCGTCGGCGACACCCGCGCCAAGCGCCGCGCCGCGGTGCTGGCCCGGCTGCGCGGCGGCGCCGCAAATGACGGCAACCTACCCGGCGCCACCCCGACCGACACAACCCCGGCCGACACGACCCCGGCCGACACGACCCCGGCCGACACGACCCCGACCGACGCACCCAAGACCGACGCACCCAAGACCGACGCACCCAAGACCTGAGCGAACGACATCCAAAACCCTCATACCGGAACGGAGAACGAGTGATGATCAACCAGAGCGGCAACTCACAGGCCTGGATCTACTACTGCTGGGCCAACTTCGTCATCGCCATGGCGATCAACGCGGTCGGCATCTGGCAGGCCGAACTGTCGCTGACCTTCCAGGCGTTCCTGACCATGGGTCTGTTGTACGTCACGGCCTCGGCCTTCAACCTGTCCAAGATCGTGCGCGACGAGTTCGAGGCGCAGAAGCTGCACCACAAGCTGGACGAGGCCCGGACCGAGGAGCTGCTGCGCAGCGTCGACCGCGCGGCGTGACCCGCCGGACCCAACGCTAACGCCTTGGTCGCCGGCCCGCGCATCAGCGTTGAGGCCGGCGGCCGCTGTCGGCAGCATGGCATCGCCCTCTACAGGAGACCGCCCATGCCGCTGCAGCCCATGATCGTCGGCCAGGCCGCCGTCATCGTCGTCGACATCCAGCAGGGTTCGTTCATCCAGGGCTACGATGTCGGCATCGCCAAGATGCCCGGGTACGTCGATCACATGCGCCGCGCGCGCCCGGTGATCGACGCCGCGCGCGCCGCCGGCTGCCCGGTGATCTTCATCCAGGAGGCGCACCGCCCCGACGGCGTGGACTTCGGCCGCGAGCTGGACGGCGACGAGACCGAGCATTGTGTCGAGGGCCGCCCGGGCACCGAACTCGCCGCCGAGGTGACCGGCTACCGCGCGGGCGACTATTTCATCCGCAAGCGGCGCTACTCGGCCTTTTTCGGCACCGACCTCGAGATCCTGCTCAAGGGCCTGCGGGTGCAGACGCTGATCCTGGTCGGCGGGCTGACGGACGTGTGCATCCACTACACCTTCGTCGACGGGCACCAGCACGACTATTACGTGCGCGTGGTCGAGGACGCGGTCGGCGGCTCCTCGCAGGCCGCGCACGACGCGGCGCTGGCGGCGATGGAGTATCTGCAGCACGGCGCTCGCCGCTCGGCCGAGGCCGCCGTGGCAGCGCTGGCGACCGCAGCCGCCCCGGCGGCCTGAGCGACGGATCGCCGGGCCAGCGGCGTAGGGCATCGGGGGCGCCGGTGGGGGCCGCGGGGTACCGCACGCGCCCGTGTAGGCGGGTGATCAGACGTGACTGTCGCGCGCATTGGCGGTCGGCGTTAACGGGCGCATGTTAGAGCGATGATGATGAGACCCAAGCCATACAGCCGATCTGTCCCGTCCTGGCTTGCCCGGCCGGTGGCCGTCTTGCGCGCGCTGCTGCCCGCGGGCGCGCTGGCGGTGTCTGCGGTGCTGCCAGCCGGGGCGGACGAGGCACCGGCACCCGGCCCATCGGGCCCGGTGCTGGTCGAGCTGTTTACCAGCCAGGGATGCAGCTCGTGCCCGCCGGCCGACCGGCTGCTGGGCACGGTGATCGAGCGGGGCGACGTGGTAGCCCTGTCGTTCCACGTCGACTACTGGGATTATCTCGGCTGGCGCGACACCTTTGCCGATCCGGCCTATACGCGCCGCCAGTTCGCCTATCGCGACGCCTGGCGCGCCCGCGTGGTCTATACGCCGCAGATGGTGATCGGCGGCGTGACCTCGATGCCTGGCAACCGCGCCGACGAGGTGACCGGCGCGATCGATGCGGCGTTGGCGGCCGGGGCCGGGCACACCGGCGCCATCGTGGTCGAGAGCGGGCAGGGCATGGCCGCCGCGCTGTTGACCGGTATGCCGGGTGACGCGGTGGTCTATGTCGCGCGCTACGACAAGGCCGAGACGGTGGACATCCGCCGCGGCGAAAACGCCGAGCGGATGATGGAGTATCGCAACGTCGTGCGGGATTTCGGCCGCATGGGCACGGTGGCCGAGGTCGGCACCAGGCTGCCGCTGCCCATGCCCGCGGCGGGCGAGGGTGTGGCGGTCTGGGTCCAGGCCGAGGGCCATGGCCGCGTGCTGGCCGCTGTGTCCTACGAGCCGCTGGCGACCGCGGCGGCGGACTGATCCCCAGCGCCCCCATCCTCGCGCTCGCCCCCTCTCTCGGCCCCACCCTCGCCCGGCAGCGCGTCGCTGCGTGTGCCGGTCGGCCGGTGCGACGGGGCGGTCGCGCGGCGCCAGCGCTGGTGCAGCCAGAACCACTGCTCGGGCGCCTCGGCGACCCACGCACCGATGCGGCGGTTGACTTCGGCCATCATCGCCTCGGGCGTCGCGGGCGCCACCGGCGGTTCGATCGTCACCCGGAACCGCCCGCCGGGGCCGCGCCGCGCACAGCCCGGGATCAGCGCAGCGCCGGTGCGCTGCGCCAGGGTCGCGGCCACGGTCACCGTCTCGGCCGGGTGACCCAGAAAGTCGATCAGCGGCGCGCCCGTATTGCGCTGGTCCACCAGCACCAGCGCGATGCCGCCGCCGGCGATGTGCGCCGCCAGTGCGCGCATGCCCGCGCGCCCCTTCTGCAGCACGGGCTCGCCCGCGATGGCGATCAGCCGCTGCGCATAGCGGTCCAGATAGCGGTTGTTGAACGCGCGATAGATGATGCCGGCTGGGTGGCCCGCGCGCTGGCAAGCCAGCCGCAGCGCCTCCCAGTTGCCGTAGTGCGCGGTGACCAGGATCGCGCCCCTGCCCGCCTCGGCAGCGGCAACCAGATGCTCGGCGCCGGTGACCTGGATCCGCACGTCGCGCAGGAACCGGTGGAGCTGGCTGTATTCAACGGTCAGCCGCACGAACTGATCGGTGCTGTCGGCCATCAGCCGCCGGCGCTCGGCCGGCGCGAGGGCGGGGTACACCAGGTCCAGGTTCGCGCCGACGCGGCGGCGCACCGCCGGCACCAGCGGTGCGACCAGGCCGGCCAGCCGCCCCATCGCCGCCGTCGTCCACCACAGAGGGATCGGCGGCGTCGCGAACTGCCAGGTGCGCAGCAGGGCATAGACCAGCCACTCGCCCCAGCGCTGGCGCCAGCTGTCGTGCAGCCGGTGGTAGGCGCTCATCGCGCCGCCGCCGCCGCCGCCCCGGCCGCGCGCCGCCCCAGGCGGCGCGTCAGCACCCAGAAGCGCCAGGCCAACAGCAGGAACGCCAGCACGCAGACGACCGAGATCGCGATGGGCAGACCGATTACGCCCAGCGGCGTTGCCATCGCCAGCACCCAGCCCAGCGGGATCAGCAGCACCGTGAAACTCAGCGCATAGATCCCGATGGCCAGCCACGCGTCGCCCAGCCCGCGCACCGCCTGGCCCGCCACCACCTGCAGCGTGTCCGGCACGAAGACCAGCGCCGAGTACAGCAGCAGCCCCGCCACCGCCGCCGCCAGCACCGGATCGTCGGTGTAGAGCGCGGCGATCCCGGGCCGGAAGGCGACCACGACCGCCGCGATCGCGCCCATCACGGCCAGCGCCGTGCCGATGCCCACCCAGCCGGCGGCCGCCGCCTCGCCCGGCCGGCCGCGCCCAGTCTCGTAGCCGACGCGCACGCCGGTGGCCACGGCCAGGCCCAGACCCACCATGAAGGCGGTCGACACCAGGTTGTGGGTGATCGCATAGGCATCCAGCGCCAGCGTGCCCAACCGCCCGGCGATCAGGCTCAGCACCGCGAAGCCCAGCGTCTCGAACCCGTTCGAGAGACCCGCCGAAAGCCCGAGCTTGCGCATCTCCCAGCCCGCGTGCCAGCCGCCAGGGCCCCAGAAGGCACCGTTCGCCCCGTCTATCACGCCGGCCCCGCGCGCGTCGCGCTGGGCGAAGATCACCGCCAGCATCGCGCCCAGCGCCACGAACCGGGCCAGGGTCGTGGCCAGCGCGGCCCCTGCCGCGCCCATCTCGGGCAGGCCATAGGCCCCGCCGATCAACAGCGCGTTCAGCCCCAGGTTCACCAGGTTCACGCCCGCCATCACCACCAGCGCCGGCAGCGGCCGGCGTGTCGCCTCCAGATAGAAAGCGCAAACCGCGAACAGCACCTGCGCGACCAGCCCCGGGGCCAGCATGCGCGCGACCTCGCCACCCGCCGCCGCCTGGGCCGGCGCCTGGCCGAGCAGCCCCAGCCAGGTCTCGCTGAAGAAGGTGATCGCCGCACCGACGGTCGACACCACGATGGCCCAGACCATGGCGCGCTGCCAGGCGTGGCCGGTCTCGCGTCGCTCGCCCCGCCCGTCGGCCTGCGCGATCACCGGCACCGAGCCCGAGGCAAGCCCGATCGACAGCACCAGCAGCGGGATGAACACGGCAAGGCCCAGCGTCGCCTCGCCGGCCGCCCCGGTTGCATAGCGGCTCAGCATCGCGATGTCGGTGAACGCCATCAGCAGGATGCCCGCCCGGCTCAGCATGACCGGCCATGCCAGCCGCAGCAGCGCCGCCACGTGCCCGCTCACATAGGCGAGGTCCACGCGGGCGGGGTCCAGCCCGGGCGGGCGCGGCGCGCCCGGGGCGATCGGTGCCGGAGTATCGGTCATGGCCGGGACCTAACCGCTCTCGCCGCCGATGACCATGCCAACCGCCACCGACGGCCATGCCAGGCCCGCGACCCCCGCCATGCCCGCCAAGCCAGCCTGCGCGATGCGCGGGTGTCGGGCCGGGTCGAAGATCGCCGCAGGCGACGGGCAGCGCCCGCGCGTCCTCGACGCGGCCCGGCACCCGCAACTCGCTCGATCAAAAGCCTCGCCGGGCTTCTCTCAGTCCCCCCGCATGCCCTCGCCCCGTCCGCCGCTTCCGGGCCAGCCTGCCGCCACCGCAGCCCCAGGAGCGGGCCCCCTGACCGACCCGACCCCCGCAACACGCTCGAACAGAAGCCCCCCGGGGCTTCTCTCAGCCCACCCCTTCCCCTTTGCGGCCGCCGCGGTGCCGGCCCGTGGGTGCCCACGATCGAGCATCGCGGCGACCAGCCGCGATTCCGCACGGTCGGATGCCGCCTAGCGAACCCCCGCCAGCCGCCGTTCGCGCTGCCAGACATAGAGCCCCGCACCCACGATGATCGCAGCGCCCAGCAGCGTCTGCGCCGACGGCTGCTCGCCGAAGATCACCAGACCCGCCAGCGTCGCCCACACCAGCGCCAGATAGTTGAACGGCGCCAGGACCGACGCGGGCACCTGCCCGGCCGCCCAGACAAAGATCGCGTGGCCGATCAGGCCCGCCGCGCCGATGGCGACCATGCCGGGCCACGCCGCGGGCACGGGCGTCACCCAGGTCCAGGGCAGCGTCGCACTGGCCAGCACCGTGCCCACGAGCGAGGTGTACAGCATGGTCGTCCACACCCCGTCGCCCGGGCGCGCGCCCTCGGCCGCGGCGGTGTTGGCCAGGTGGCGCGTCAGCACCTGGAACCCGGCAAAGCACACCGCAGCCGACAGGGCGAGCAGCGAGGCGGGCCGAAAGCCCATCTCCGCGTCCTCGGGCAGCACGATCAACAGCGCGCCGACCAGACCCACCACCACCGCCGCCCAGCGCCGCGGTCCCACCCGCTCGCCCAGCACCAGGGTCGCCAGCAGCGTCACGAACAGCGGCGCCGACTGGGTCAGCGCGATCGCCTCGGCCAGCGGGATGTAGCTCAGCGCCGTGAAGAACAGCGCCGTCACCGTGAACAGCAGCACCCCGCGCAGCACCTGCAACCCGGGCGCCTGGGTGCGCATCAGCGCCCCCAGCGAGGGCGCGAGGCAGATGACCAGCAGCAGCGATTGGCTCGCATAGCGTGCCCACACCACCATCATCGGCGGCAGGTGGTCGCCCAGCGCCTTGGCCACGCTGTCCATCGCGATAAAGAAGAAGGTCGCCACCACCATCGCCAGCGCGCCGCGCGTTTCGGCCGGCAGGGTGGCGAAGCCGCCGATGGCGGCCCGGATCATGCGTGTTCGGCGATCGTGCCCGGATCGGCGGCGCGGGCGACACCGATCATCGCATCGCGCCCGACCAGTGCCGCGAGCCGGTCCTCGGGCCAGCCTTCGGTCCCGCTAGGCCGCTGCGGCAGCACCAGATATCGCATGTCGGCGGTGCTGTCGTGCACCCGCACGGCGACCTCGGGGCCCAGCGTCAGCCCGAACTCGGCCAGCACCGCGCGCGGCGCGCGCACCGTACGGGCGCGATAGGCGCGCGCCTTGTACCAGTCGGGCGGCAGGCCCAGCAGCATGCGCGGATAGCACGAGCAGAGCGTGCAGACGACGACGTTATGCACCGCTGCCGTGTTCTCGACCGCGACCAGCTTCAGCGGGCCCACGTCGATGCCCATTTCCCGGCAGGCCGCGGCGCCATCGGCCAGCAGCCGCGCCTTGTAGCCCGGATCGGCCCAGGCGCGCGCCACCACCCGTGCGCCCAGCGCCGGGGTGCGGCCGTCCATCAACTCGATCTGCGCTGCGATCTCGGCCGGCGTGGCGATGCCCTTCTCGACCATCAGCTCGCGCAGCGCGATCTCCATGCGCTGCCAGTGGGTCAGCGGGCCGTCGTCGTCGTCGCGATAGGGGTGACCGGAAGGGCCGAGCGGCCCATTGCCGTGCCCGTGCCCGTGCCCGTCTCCGTGGCCATGGTCGTGCGGATGGTCATGGGGCATCGGCCGCCTCCAGCCAGTGCTCGTAGATCTCGACGTCCACCGTATCTTCGGGCCGCTCGGCCCCCGGGCCCCACAGCGCCGCCATCGTAAAGCGCACGCGATAGAGCGGCAGCTCGGGCGTGCCCGACCGGCCATAGGCCAGCTCTTCGGGGTTGGGAAAGGCACCGCAGATCCGCTCGACCCACCCGGCGCAGCCGCGCACGTACCATGGCGTGCGGATATGCCCGGGCGCGGCCGAGTGGCGAACCGTCACCGCCGTGCCGGGCGCAAAGCGCGTGCGGCCAGCCGGGTAGGGTGGCGGAAAGGCGGGCGGGTCGACCAGGGGCAGCGGCGCGTTCATGCCGGCGACCCGCCGGACCCGCCAGATGCGGTGCTGTCCGCCGCGGGCGCGACGGCGGGGTTCTGCGCCTCGCCATAGGTCTCGCCCCGCGCGCCGACCGCCTCCATCCGCGCGCCCAGCTCGTCGATCGAGATCACGCCGGCCTCGATCAGGTTTTGCGCCAGGGCCGCTGTCCAGCGCTCGTAGTAGCTCATCGTCTCGAAAGCGCCGGGGCCCAGTTGCTCGAGCGCACGGCGCATTGCGTCCACGGTGAACAGGCCGCGCTCGAAGGCCAGGAGCATCAGCGCGTCGATCCGCTTTTCCCACAACGCATAGTCGTGGTCGTCCGGTGCTATGGCGCCGGCCTCGGTGCCGCCCAGATCGTGCCAGCTCCGCGCCCACGAGACGGGCGGATCGGCCGGTGGTTGTGTGGCAGTAACCATAAGGCGACCCTAGCCCCGGCAGGCCGAGGCGTCCAGCGACGGCCAAGTCGCCTGCCCATGGGGCACCCACAGGCGGGCCCAGTGGCGGGCCCAGTGGCGGGCCAAGTGGCGGGCCAAGTGGCGGGGGCAAGTGGCGGGCCAAGTCTCAAAAGGGTCGGCAACGGGACCGTTTCGACAGCGGGGCCGGCCCTGGCCGGTCGGGGGTTCCGCGTCTACCCTTTGGCGGCCGACGGTGCCCATCGCGAGGGACCGCGACACCCGACAGTGGAGGAGACCTGCATGACCCGTTTCCCGACGATCCTCGCCGCGGCCGCCCTGGCGCTGACGCTCGCCGCCGGCCAGGCCCCCGCGGGCGAGACGCCTTCGCCCGAGGGCGCGCGTGTGTACATCATCAACCTGAACGACGGCGACACGGTCACCAATCCGGTGACCATTCTGTTCGGTGTCGAAGGCATGGGTATCGCCCCTGCCGGTATCGAGTTCGACGGGACGGGCCACCACCACCTGTTGATCAACGCCGAGCTGACGGGCG
>JBCCMW010000113.1:0-10770 GCA_039026175.1 Pseudomonadota bacterium | reverse complement strand
GGCAGTTCGCTCCAGAGAAGGTTTTGGCGGTGCGCCGCGACTGGGCAGAAGCAAACCATCAGATTGCCCTTCGACTGATCCGAACGGCGTGGCGTGCTGCGCGCTGGTTGTCAGACGAAGACAACCGGTTGACGGTTTCTGATCTGTTGGCACAACCGAAGTACCTTGATCGCCCGGCGGAGGTGATTGACCGCGCCCTCTCGGGTCACCTGGTTCTCGCACAGCACGGTCGGCCCGTGCGTATGCGCGGCTTTTTGGAATTCTTCGATTGCGCCGCAACCTTTCCGTGGCGCAGCCAGGCGGTCTGGATCGCAAACCGCTGGGCAGCCCGGGCAGGCGTTGATCGGGCCGATGCCGTGGCAGCGGCGCGCGCATGCTTCCGGGCCGATCTCTACCGCGAAGCCATGCAGGGGATAGGCGCTGATCTTCCCAGCGCTTCGGAGAAGGTCGAAGGTGCACTGGACGTCCGGACCGAGGTGGCGTCAGCCAAGGGAGAGATGTTTCTCGGACCCGACCGTTTCTTCGATGGCGCGATCTTTGATCCTTATTCCTCGTGACAAGAAGTCGATGTTTCTCAGATACTTGGCGCCGATTGCGCGCCTTCGTCCATTTTGCCCTTGATATTGCGGTGCAACGGGTTACGATTTCGCTCATCCGGGCAATGACGTCCGGCTCTCCAAACAATTGCCCTCGACGACGTGGGTTCCGAGCAAGGCGGCTCGATTTGCGGTGCGTATCAGCCCCGTGATCGAGCCGCCTTTTCTATTTGTCCGCCCGAGCGGGCGGGTCGAAAGGAGCAAGGACGATGAAATCCTTATCTCTCATCGCCGGATTTGTGGCGGCTGCGATCGCTCTGCCATCGCACGCTGAATTGCTGGACGTCGAGAAAGACGAGCTGAAGTTTGGCTTTATCAAGCTGACCGACATGGCGCCTTTGGCCGTGGCGTACGAAAAGGGCTACTTCGAGGATGAAGGCCTGTTCGTGACGCTAGAGCCGCAGGCGAACTGGAAGGTTCTGCTGGACCGCGTGATCGACGGCGAACTGGACGGCGCGCACATGCTGGCAGGCCAGCCCTTGGCGGCCACGATCGGCTTCGGCACCAAGGCCCACATCGTGACGCCGTTCTCGATGGACCTGAACGGCAACGGCATCACGGTGTCCAACGAGATCTGGGCCGAGATGAAGCAGTACGTGCCGCACGACGCGGACGGCAAGCCGATCCACCCGATCTCGGCCTCGGCGCTCAAGCCGGTGGTCGACCGCATCCGAGGCGAGGGCAAGCCCTTTAACATGGGGATGGTGTTCCCCGTCTCGACCCACAACTACGAGCTGCGCTACTGGCTGGCCGCGGGCGGGCTGGAGCCCGGCTACTACAGCCCCGACAACATCTCGGGCCAGATCGGCGCCGAGGTGCTGCTGTCTGTCACCCCGCCGCCGCAGATGCCGGCGACGCTGGAGGCCGGCACGATCTATGGCTACTGCGTGGGCGAGCCCTGGAACCAGCAGGCCGTGTTCCGCGGCATCGGCGTGCCGGTGATCACCGACTACCAGATCTGGCAGAACAACCCCGAGAAGGTGTTCGGCATCACCGCGGCGTTTGCCGAGGAGAACCCCAACACCACGCAGGCCATCGTGCGCGCGCTGATCCGTGCGGCGATCTGGTTGGACGAGAACGACAACGCCAACCGGCCCGAGGCGGTTGAGATCCTGTCGCGGTCCGAGTACGTGGGCGCCGACTATGACGTGATCGCAGCCTCGATGACCGGCACCTTCGAATACGAGAAGGGCGATGTCCGCGAGGTGCCCGACTTCAACGTCTTCTTCCGCTACAACGCGACCTACCCCTTTTACTCGGACGCGATCTGGTACCTGACCCAGATGCGCCGCTGGGGCCAGATCGCCGAGACCAAGCCCGATCAGTGGTACTTCGACGTGGCCGAAAAGGTGTACCGCCCGGACATCTACTTGGCCGCGGCGCGCTCGCTGGTCGACGAGGGTCTGGCCAACGAGGCCGACTTCCCGTGGGACACTGACGGCTTCAAGGGTGAGCAGACGACCTTCATCGACGGGATCGTCTACGACGGGCGCACGCCGAACGCCTACATCGACAGCTTTCCCATCGGCCTCGGCTCGGACGAGGCGGTCGAGGGCAACGCAGTCGTCACCGTCAACTGAGGACCGTGCGGCGGCGCGGGTTCCGGCCGGGCGGGTTGTCGCCCACCGCCGGGCCCGGGCCGCCGATCCCGGTTGCCCGGGTGACGGGATCGGATCGCCGCAAGCGCCGTGGGTTGGATGCCCACACCCCGCGCGGCGTCGGCGCCCGCCCTGACCGGCACAGACAGCGCACGGGGCGGACCGCCCTGCGCCCCAGCCACCGCCCTTCCGTTGCCACCGACTTTTCGTTGCCACCGACTTTTCGTTGACCGATGCGCGAGGCGCGATCCGCGAGGACACCATGACCGCCGTCACCGATACCAACATCGTCGCCGACGACGCCGCCGCCAAGCGCGAGGCCCGGCGCGCGCGGCTGTTCACCCGCATCACCCGCGCCGAAGGCTGGTGCAGCGCTGTCGGGCTGAGCTTCATCATTCCGCTGCTGCGCATCGCCGCCGGCGACAGCCCGCGCGCCCAGCTCGCCGAGTTGTGGCGCCTGGCGCTGGTGCCGCTGATCGCCATCGGCCTGTTTCTGTATGCGTGGGCGCAGCTTGCGCCGATGGTGAACACCTCGCTCGGTGCGATCCCGGGCCCCGCGCAGGTCTGGGAACAGACGACCGAACTGCACGTCGACTATCTGCGCGAGCAGGAGAAAGAGGCGAAGTTCTACGAGCGGCTGGCGGAACGGAACGCCAAGCTGATCGAGGCCGGCCGCGCCGACCGGGTCAAGCACCGCGAGTACACCGGCAAGCCGACCTACTATTCGCAGATCTGGACATCGCTGCAGACGGTGTTCTTCGGCTTCCTGCTGGCGACGGTGGTTGCGGTGCCGCTCGGCATCCTCTGCGGGCTGAGCGCCACCGCCTCGGCCGCGTTCAACCCGCTGATCCAGGTGTTCAAGCCGGTGTCGCCGCTGGCCTGGCTGCCGATCGTCACCATGGTTGTCTCGGCGCTTTACACCAGCAACGACGGCACGTTTTCCAAGTCGTTCCTGAACTCGGCCATCACGGTGACGCTGTGCTCGCTGTGGCCGACGCTGATCAACACGGCGCTGGGCGTCGCGTCCATCGACAAGGACCTGGTCAACGTCAGCCGCGTGCTGAAGATGTCGACCTGGACCAAGATTACCAAGCTGGTGCTGCCCTCGGCGCTGCCGCTGATCTTCACGGGCCTGCGGCTCAGCCTGGGCGTCGGCTGGATGGTGCTGATCGCGGCCGAGATGCTGGCGCAGAACCCGGGCTTGGGCGAATTCGTCTGGGACGAGTTCCAGAACGGCTCGTCCGACAGTTTGGCGCGCATCATGGTCGCCGTCTTCACGATCGGCATTATCGGCTTCCTGCTCGACCGGATGATGGTCGCGATGCAGGCCGCCTTCACCCACTCGGACAAGCGGTGAGCGGCATGGCGATCCTGGAACTCAAGGCCGCGTCCAAGGGCTACGGTGCCGGCACCCAGCGCGAGGAGGTGCTCAAGGGCATCGACCTCGCAGTCGGCGAGGGCGAGTTCGTCGCCATCGTCGGCTTCTCGGGCACCGGCAAGACGACGCTGGTGAACCTGCTGGCGGGGCTGGAGCAGCCGGACAGCGGCAATGCGCTGTTCCGCAGCGCACCGATCGAGGGGCCGGGCCCCGAGCGTGGCGTCATCTTCCAGTCCTACTCGCTGATGCCGTGGCTGACGGTCAGCGGCAACGTCGCACTGGCGGTCGACAGCGTGCATGCCCGCAAACCAAAGGCCGAGCGCGCCGCCATGGTCGAGCGCTTCGTGCGCATGGTGGGTCTGGGCCACGCGACCGACAGGCGCCCGGCCGAGCTGTCGGGCGGCATGCGCCAGCGCGTGGCCGTGGCCCGGGCGCTGGCGATGGACCCGGACGTGCTGCTGATGGACGAGCCCCTGTCGGCGCTGGACGCGCTGACCCGGGCCAACCTGCAGGACGAGATCGTCCGCATCTGGGAGGGCGACGGGTCCGAGGCGCGCAAGACCGTGGTGCTGATCACCAACGACGTGGACGAGGCCATCCTGATGGCCGATCGGATCATTGCCCTGAACCCGGATGGCACGCTCTCGACCCCGTTCGAGGTGCCGCTGGCCCGCCCCCGCGCCCGCACCGCCATGAACCACGACGAGACGTTCAAAAGCCTGCGCGGGCGCATCACACAGTACCTGATGCAGGTCGGCATCGCGGCCAAGGTCGAGGGGACGCGCACCCTGCCCAACGTCGTGCCGATCCACGGGCTGCCCAAGGCCTATGCCCAGGCCGCCGCCGACACGCGCAGCGACGAGCGGTTCCTGCAGTTCTCGCAGCTCTCCAAGATCTACCCCACGCCCAAGGGCCCGCTGACGGTGGTCGAGGAAGTGGATCTGACGCTGAAGAAGGGCGAATTCGTCTCGCTCATCGGCCACTCGGGCTGCGGCAAGTCCACCGTGCTGACGATGACCGCGGGGCTGAACGCGATCTCGAAGGGGGCCATCGTGCTGGACGGAAAGCACGTGCTGGACGCCGACCCCGAGCGGGCGGTGGTGTTCCAGGCGCCGTCGCTGTTTCCGTGGCTGACGGCGCGCGAGAACTGCGCCATCGGCGCCGACCGGGTCTACCCCAAGGCCAGCCAGGCCGAGCGCCAGGACGTCGTCGAGTATTACCTGGAACGCGTGGGCCTGGCCGATGCGATGGACCGCCCGGCGGCCGAGCTTTCGAACGGCATGAAACAGCGGGTCGGCATCGCCCGTGCCTTCGCGCTCAGCCCCAAGCTGCTGCTGCTGGACGAGCCCTTCGGGATGCTCGACAGCCTGACCCGCTGGGAGCTGCAGGAAGTGCTGATGGAGGTTTGGAGCCGCACCCAGGTGACGGCGATCTGCGTCACCCACGACGTGGACGAGGCGATCCTGCTGGCAGATCGGGTGGTGATGATGACCAACGGACCGCGCGCCCGCATCGGTCGCATCATGAACGTCGACCTGCCCCGCCCGCGCACCCGGCGCGCGCTGCTGGACCACCCCGACTACTACCTCTACCGCGAGCAGCTGCTGTCGTTCCTGGAGGAGTACGAACAGGGGGCCCACGGCAAGTCGCAGGCGCCGGCCCAGCCCGCCGCTGCGCCCGCCGCCGCCAACGCTGCCTCCGACGCGGCTGCAGAGACCGCAGCGCAAGCGGACGGCACGCCGGCTCGGACCGCCGACAAGACCGAGGAGGCCGCGTGATGGTGATCGAGCTCGACCGGCCCCAGGACGCGGGCGGCGGGATGGCGCCCGCCGCCACCTTTATCGCGTGCACCGAGGTCTGGACCCCGGACGCCGACACCGGCCGGCTGACCCTGCGCGAGGGCATCTACGGCCCCCACGCGGCCTTTGCGGCCGTGTCGGGGGGCGAGAGCTTTGGCCTGGGCGAGGGTCTGCCCGGCAAGGCCTGGGCCGAGGCGCGCCCCGTGGTGCTGAAGGGCTTTCGCGGCAGCTACTTCAAGCGCACCGAGGCGGCCGAGGCCGCGGGCCTGACCGCCGCCGTCGCCGTGCCCGTCTTTGCGGGCGACACGCTGAAGGGCGTGCTGGTGTTCCTCTGCGCCGACGATGCGGCGCGCACCGGCGCCATCGAGGTCTGGCAGGCCGCCGCAGCCGTCGACCCGCTGTCGCTGAACGATGGCTACTATGGCACGGCACGGCACTTCGAATGGGTGGCGAAGCATACCCAGTTCCCGCGCGGGCAGGGCCTGCCGGGCGGCGCGTGGGCCGCGCAGGGCCCGCTCCTGATGCGCGATCTGGGCACCGGGTACCGCTTTATCCGGGCCGAGAGCGCGGGCGCTGCGGGGCTGACGACAGGGCTGGGCCTGCCTGTCGAGACACCGTCCTCGACCAGCTATGTGCTGACGCTGCTGTCGGCCCGCGGCACGCCCATCGCGCGGCGCTTCGAGCTGTGGGACGTGCCCGCGGGCGGCGACAGCGCGGTGCTGGTCGACGGGCTGTGCGCCGAGGAGGGGACGCTCTGGGCGACGCCGCAGCGCGCGACCGTCGGCGCTGGCCCGATCGGCGAAGTCGTGGCGACGGGTCTGCCCCTGGCCCGCGCCGGCGTCGATGCGCCCGGCGGGCGCGACGCGCTGAGCCTGCCGGAGGGGCATGACGCCGTCGTGGCGCTGCCGGTGCACATCGGCGGCCGGCTCGCCCACATCGTCGCCTGGTACTTCTGATGGCCGAGGCGATGATCGACGTGGCCACCGTGGGGTCGCGGGCGTCGCTGACCGAGCGCCAGCGCGATGCCATCGACCGGTCGTACCGCCAGGTCCTGCCGATCTCGCGCCTGGCCGGCGAGCTGTTCTGCGCCCGGCTCTGCCACATCGCCCCCGCGGTGCAGCCGCTGTTCCGCGGCCCCGCGGCCGCCGACGGCACGGCGCTGATGCAGGGACTGGGTGTGATCGTGGCCCGCTTCGGCCGGGCCCAGCGTGTGCCCGGCGCGCACGCTCGGCGATCCGGCCTGGGATCGGCCCAAAAATCGGCCCAAAAATCGGCCCTGGGATCGGCCCCGCCGCCCGCGCCGGTCGCGGTGCTGTCGCCGCGCGAGCGGGCCGGCCCGGTGGGTGCGGCGTTGCTGTGGACGCTGGGCATGGGCCTTGGCGATGCATTCGACGCCGAGACGCGGGCCGCCTGGCAAGTCGCCTTCGGGATCCTGGCCGACGACGTGGTGGACGCCGTCTACGCCGCCGCCACCCGGCCCGAGCCGGCGGAGTGAGCGCGATGCAGAAACTGGTCGTGATCGGTGCCGGCATGGCCTCGGGCCGCCTGCTCGAGCACCTGGTCGAGCGTGCGCCCGGACGCTTCGATATCACGCTGTTCGGCGCCGAGCCGCGCGGCAACTACAACCGCATCATGCTCTCGCCCGTGCTGGCCGGCGAAAAGTCGTACGACGAGATCGTCACCCACGATGCTGCCTGGTACGCGGCCAAAGGCGTGACGTGCCGCTTTGGCGAGACGGTCCGCGGCATCGACCGCGAGCGCCGGGTCGTGACCTCGGCCGCGGGCGAGACGCCCTATGACCGGCTGGTGATCGCCACGGGATCGTCGCCCTTCGTGATCCCCGTGCCGGGGCGCGATTTGCCGGGCGTCGTCACCTATCGGGACCTGGACGACACCGAGGCGATGATCGCGGCGGCGCGCAGGCCGGGCGGCCGGGCGGTGGTGATCGGCGGCGGGCTGCTGGGACTGGAGGCCGCGGCGGGTCTGCGCCACCGGGGCATGGACGTCACCGTGCTGCACTTGATGCCGCATCTAATGGAGCGTCAGCTCGATCCCGCCGCCAGCGCGCTGCTGCAGCGCGCGCTCGAGGGCCGCGGCATCCGGGTGCATTGCCGCGCCAACACCCGCGCGATCCTGGGCAGAGACCGGGTGACGGGCGTCGAGCTGGACGACGGCACCATCTACGCGGCCGATCTGGTGTGCATGGCCGTCGGTATCCGCCCGGCCACAGCGCTGGCCAGCGATGCCGGTCTCGCCTGCGGCCGCGGCATCCAGGTCGACGACCGGATGGTGACATCGGACCCCGCAGTGCTGGCACTGGGCGAGTGTGCCGAGCACGACGGCGTCTGTTACGGGCTCGTCGCCCCGCTCTACGACATGGCCGAGGTCGCGGCGGCGACGCTGGCCGGCGAGGCGGCCGCCTATACCCGCACCGAAACGGCGACCAAGCTCAAGGTCACGGGCGTCGACCTCTACTCGGCCGGCGACTTTGCGCCCATAGGCGCCGACGGGACGGCGCGCGACGAGATCGTGTTCCGCGACCCGGCGCGCGGCCTCTATCGCCGCCTGGTGCTAAAGGACGGGCGGCTGACCGGCGCGGTGATGTACGGCGACACCGCCGACGGGCCCTGGTTCTTCGGTCTGATCCGCGAGGGCGCGCCCGTCGCTGCGCTGGGCGAGGCGCTGATCTTCGGCCCGTCGGTCGCCGGGGGCGACCCGCTGGACCCTACGGCGGCCGTTGCAGCTTGGCCGGCTGACGCCCCGGTGCGTCGCCGCTGCAACGGCCTCTCCCGTGCCTGCGACCCGATTGCCGTCGCACAGGCGGCAGCATGAACGCCCATCCCCGCGCGCCGAAGGGCGCCGCCGATCCGCCCGGTGCGGGCCAGACGGTGCGCACGGCGTGCCCCTACTGCGGCGTGGGCTGCGGCGTTCGCGCCACCCCGGACGGCCGCGGCGGCGTCTCGATCGCCGGCGACACGCAGCATCCCGCCAACTTCGGCCGCCTCTGCTCGAAAGGCTCGGCGCTGGGCGAAACCGTCGATCTGGAGGGGCGCCTGCTGGCCCCGCAGATCCACGGCCGCACCGCCAGCTGGGCCGAGGCCATCGAGCTGGTGGCCGAGCGCTTCCGCAGCGCCGTCGGCGCGCACGGGCCCGACAGCGTGGCCTTCTACGTCTCGGGCCAGCTGCTGACCGAGGACTATTACGTCGCCAACAAGCTGATGAAGGGCTTCATCGGCTCGGCGAACATCGACACCAACTCGCGGCTCTGCATGGCTTCGTCGGTGGTGGGCCACAAGCGGGCCTTCGGTGCCGACACCGTGCCCGGTACCTACGAGGATCTGGAGTGCGCCGACCTTGTCGTTCTGGTCGGCTCGAACCTCGCCTGGTGCCACCCGGTGCTGTACCAGCGGCTGGCGGCGGCCAAGGCCGCCCGGCCCGGCATGCGCGTGGTGGTCGTCGACCCGCGCCGCACCGCCACGGCCGAAATCGCCGACCAGCTGCTGCGCCTGGCGCCGGGCACCGATGTCGCCCTATTCAACGGGCTGCTCGCCGAAATCGAGGCCAGGGGCGCCATCGACCGCGCCTTTGTCGGCCAGCACGTGACGGGGCTGGACGAGGCGCTGGCCGCGGCGCGCAGCACCGGCATCGACGACGTCGCCAGGATAACCGGTCTGACGCGGGCCGAGATCGCCGCGTTCTGTGACGCCTGGATCGGGACGCGCCGGGTGGTGACGGTCTACAGCCAGGGGGTCAACCAGTCCTCGGCCGGTACCGACAAGGTCAACGCCATCATCAACGCCCACCTCGCCACCGGCCGGATCGGGCGCGCGGGCATGGGCCCGTTCTCGGTCACCGGCCAGCCCAACGCGATGGGCGGGCGCGAGGTCGGCGGCCTTGCCACCATGCTGGCCGCGCACCTCGACATCCAGAACCCCGCCCACCGCGCGGCGGTGCAGGCGTTCTGGCAGGCCCCCGCGATGCCGACCGAGCCGGGGCTGAAGGCCGTCGACCTGTTCCGCGCCTGCGCCGACGGGCGGATCAAGGCGCTCTGGATCATGTCGACCAACCCCGCCGTCAGCCTGCCGCAGGCCGATGACGTGGCCGCCGCGATCCGCGCCTGCCCCTTTGTCGTGGTGTCCGACATCATGGCCGACACCGACACGATGCGGCTGGCCGATGTCGCCCTGCCGGCCACGGCGTGGGGCGAGAAGTCGGGCACCGTCACCAACTCCGAGCGGCGGATCAGCCGCCAGCGGCCCTTTCTGCCGGCGCCGGGGCAAGCCCGCCCGGATTGGCGCATCGTCGCCGATGTCGGCGCGGCGATGGGCTGGGCAGACGCCTTCGACTGGGCGAACGAGGCTGCCGTGTTCCGCGAGCACGCCGCGCTGTCGGGCGTCGCCGGCCGGCTGGGCATGGACTTCGACATCGAGGCGCTGGCCGAGCTGGACGACGCCGCCTACGATGCGTTGGCCCCGGTGCAGTGGCCCCTGCCGCGCGCGGGGACGCGGCGTGCCGGCGCAACGGCGGACGGCCGCTTCTTCGCCGACGGCGGCTTCCTGCACCCGGACGGCCGGGCGCGCATGCCGGCCACCGTCTATCGCCCGCCCGCCAGCACGGTGTCGGCCGACTGGCCGCTGCGGCTCAACACCGGGCGGGTGCGCGACCACTGGCACACCATGACCCGCACCGCCAAGTCCGCGCGGCTGAGCGCGCACATGGCCGAGCCCTATGCCGAGATCCATCCCCGGGACGCCGCCGCCGCGGGGATCGAGCCCGCATCGCTGGTCACGGTCGAGAGCCCCTACGGCCGTGCCGTGCTGCGCGCCCTGGTAACCGACCGCACGCCGCAGGGCACGGTGTTCGCGCCGATGCACTGGACCGCGCTGACGGCCGCCTGCGGCCGGGTCGACGCGGTGGTGGGGGCCGAGGTGGATCCCCTGTCGGGCCAGCCCGAGAGCAAGGCCCAGCCGGTGCGGCTGACGCCGTTCCGCGCCGCCTGGTACGGTTTTGCCCTGTCGCGCGCCTGCCCCCGTCCCAGCGCCGCCTATTGGGCCCGCGCGCGCGGCGACGGGCTGTGGCGCATCGAGCTGGCCTGTGACGCCGTCCCGTCCGCCACCCCCCTGGGAGACGCGGCAAGCGGGACAGCGGGCCGGGGGGCGGGCGAGGCGGCCGGTGAGGCAGCGGGTGAGGCAGCGGGCGAAAGCGACCATACCGCGGCCTGGATCGCCTATGCCCGCGCGCTGACCGGCGCCGCGGCCGGGGCCGAGGTGGTGAGCGTGATCGACAGCCGCGGCATCGGCGTGCGCCTGGCCTTCGTCGCCGAGGGCCGGGTCGAGGCGGCCTTCTATGCCGCGGCCGAGCCCGTCGCGCTGGCCCGCGCCGGCGCCGTTGCCGCCTTC
>JBCCMW010000112.1:0-10821 GCA_039026175.1 Pseudomonadota bacterium | reverse complement strand
GGCCGGTGCGCCAGATCTGGGGCGTGGGCCCGCGCCTGGCCGCGCGGCTGGAGGCCGACGGGTTGCGCACCCACGGCGACCTGGCCGCCGCCGACCGCACGGATCTGATGGCACGCTATGGCTCGATGGGCCTGCGTCTGGCCCGGCTGGCGCGGGGCGAGGACAGCCGCGCGGTGGTGGCGGACGGGGCGGTCAAGTCGATCTCGGCCGAGACGACGTTCGACGAGGACACCGCCAACCGCGAGACGCTGGAGGGGCATCTCTGGCGCCTGGCGGTGCGCGCCTCGGACCGGGCCAAGGCCAAGCGGATCGCGGGCAGCGTGGTGACGCTGAAGCTGAAGACCGCGCGGTTTCGCCCGCTGAGCCGGCAGACGGCGCTGGAGACGCCGTCGAGCGCCGCCGAGACGCTGTATCGCGCAGGCGCGATGCTGCTGGGCCGATGCCTGGATCAGGGACCGTTTCGGCTGATCGGGATCGGTTTTTCGCGTCTGGAGCCGGCCGGAGACGCCACCTTGCGCGGCGGGCTGGGCCTGGATGCCGAAGCCGCCGCGCTGAAAGCCGAGGCGGCGACGGACAAGATTCGCGACCGCTTCGGCGGCGATGCGATCATGCGCGGGCGGTCGCTGCGCTGAAGATCAAGTGGTGCCGATATCGAGACGGGCTTGTGCCTGTTTTTGCAGCAGGCGTCGCAGTTTTGCAGAGATTCAGGATCGTTTGCTCAGCATATTGCCAATTCGTCGACCTTTTGCGGGTGGAGCCTTGCCAATGCTGCACTGCACACATAGCTTCTGTCGAGCGATGCTTCGGCATCGCCGCCCTTCCTGGGCGTTTCCTCCCTTAGACTGGGCCGGGGTAACCCGGCCCTTTTTTTTGGGGTGTGCAGCGCAGCATCAGGGCGGCAGGAGGCTGGCCCGCCGGCCGGCGGACCGTCGCGGCGCCGCGCGGGTTACTCGGCCGCCAGCGGCTTGGCGCCGGGGGCCGCGGCGATCAGATCGCGTACCACCTGTTCGAGACGCATCACCACGTCGGCAAAGCTCGGCAGCGGCTCCAGCGTCTGCGGATCCAGGTAGAGCGCGCGGTTGAGTTCGATCTGCACCGCCTCGAACCCGCGCGAGGGTCGACCGTAGCGCTGGGTGATGTAACCGCCAGCAAATGGCGCATTGCGCGCCACCAGAAAGCCCGCCCGCTCGAACGCGGCCTGGGTCGCGGCGACCGTCGCCCGCGACGCCGAGGCGCCGAACCGGTCGCCCAGCACGATGTCGGGGCTGCGGCCGCGCACGCGCGGAGCCGCGCGCAGCGCCTCGGCCGGCATCGAGTGACAGTCGAACAGCACCGAGGCGCCGTGCTGGGTGCGCGCATCGCGCAGCATCCGATCCAGCGCCGCGTGATAGGGCGCGTGGAACCGGGCGATGCGGGCGCGCGCCTCGGCCAGCGGGATCTTGCCCTCGTAGATCGACGCGCCTTCGGCCACCACGCGGGGCACGACGCCCAGACCGGCGGCGACGCGCTGGTTCAGGCCCTGCGCTTCGGCGCCGTCGATCAGCGCGGGGTCGAGTTCGGTGGGGGCGCGGTTGAGGTCGAGCCAGGCGCGAGGCAGGTTCGCCACGATCATCGGCGCGCCATAGGCGGGGCCGGAGGCGAACAGCGCGTCGACCAGCACATCCTCCGAGGCGCGCAGGGCATGGCGGTCCAACCGCGAGCTCTGCACGAATGCCTCAGGATAGGCGGCCCCGCTGTGCGGCGAACTGAACACCACACTCGAGACCGGGCCGTTGGGCCGGTGGATCGAAAAAGGCTCCACGTGCATCCCGTCCATGTCGCCCGTTGATGCTCACCCATCTACCTTTTCTGGCACCGGGCGATCGGTTGCAAGTCATAGCCCATCTGGGGCCCGAGAAAGCCTGCAGTGCGGAAAAGCCGCGGGGTTGCCAGGGTAACGGCCCCAGATTATCAAGCGGTGCGGGGCGCGTAGCTCAGCGGGAGAGCACTACGTTGACATCGTAGGGGTCGGCAGTTCGATCCTGCCCGCGCCCACCACCCTACCATTTATCTTGGCATCCGGATGGCTTTCCCGCCCAGTGCGGCGGCGAATGCCCTTTTTTGGGGCGCGCGCTGGTGCGTCGGGCGCGCAACGCTGCCCCCCACTGCATCGTTTATGCCGCGACTAGTGTGAGCGCGGCGTAGCAGGCGTGGGTATTGGCGCTCCTCCGGGTGGCGGCGGCTCTTTGTCGCCGGACGGCCGCCGGTACCGGAGCCGAGCCATGACCTTCCACATCCCCCGCCACGTGCAGACCATGGGCCAGACCGATGCCGTGGCGCCGCCCGCGCCGCTGACGGTGACGGCCTCCGAGATCACGTCGCTGGATTTCGGGCTGATCGACCTGATCACCGGGCACGAGCTGGCGCTGACGGTGCACCGCGTGCCAGGCCCCCTGCCCGAGCGCCAGTCGCGGCTGCAGTACCGCATCGACAGCGGCGCCGCCGTCGATCTGCCGCAGCCCGT
Source organism: Pseudomonadota bacterium (assembly GCA_039026175.1). Lineage (GTDB taxonomy): Bacteria > Pseudomonadota > Alphaproteobacteria > Rhodobacterales > Rhodobacteraceae > Thermohalobaculum. Next base: position 8,318 of record JBCCMW010000112.1, on the reverse strand, counting down.
GTCGGCCGGCACCACCGTGATCGGTGGGCTGGCGCGCGATGTGGCGGTCGAGGTTTCGCTGCGGCTGGTGAGCATCGACCCGCTGACGGGGCTGGATGCGCCAGGCGACTGGTCGCCGGCGGCCACCGCGACGCCGACAGGGCTGGACGTCGCCAACCGGCTGTCGGACACGGCCGATCCGGTGGCCAACACGGCCGGCCGCTGGGACGGCGCCACCCTGTGGGCGGGCGCGACCGACGGCGAGGGGTTCGCGGCCTTTACCTCGCCCACGGCGCGCCAGAGCGTGCCGCCGCTGGCCCGGCCGGCCGCCGCGACCACGATGCTGGCCATCGCAACGCTGCGCACCGACGGGGCGAGCGAGACGCGGCTGCGGGTGAGCGGTACCCCGGCCGCGGGCACCCCGTTCGATGTGGCCGCGGCCATGACCTGGGCAACGGGCACCGCTTCGCTGGTCGACGCGTCGGGCGCCGAGACGGTGAGCGTCACCCGGGTGAGTTACGACGCGGGCACGGGACGGGCGCGGATCGCGGTGGTGTTCACGCTGCCCGACGGTGCGGCGGACGGGCTGGATTTCGCCGTCGAGGGCGCGCAATCGGCGTTCCAGGGCGCGGATCTCAGAAGCTGGACCAGCGGCGATACGAGCTGGCCCGAGCCCGAGCTGGTGAGCGGCGATACCCTGGTGGCGCAGCTGACGCCGCCGAGTGTGATCGGCTTCGGCTCGGCAACGCTGGAGGCCGACCCGGCCGCGCCGTGGAGCCTGCCGTTCACCGTGTTCGGCGGCGAGAACGCCGTGGCAGGCCAGGTCTCGGCCCGCACGAACGCGCTGACCGGGGCCAGCGTCGCGGCGGCCGGCAGCGGCTATGCCGACGGCGAGCACGATCTGCCGGTGGCGGGCGGCGAGGCCGGCGTGGTGCGCATCAGCGTGGTCGGCGGCGCGCTGGTAGGGGCCAGCGTGCTGAACCCGGGGCGCAAGTATCTGGCCGAGCCGACGGTGGATCCGAGCGCCATCCCCGGCGGCTCGGGCGGGTCGGTCGACGTCACGCGGGCGACGGTGCTGCGCGGCTTCTGGCCCCGGGTGAACGACGGCGTCACGCGCGCGTCCTGGGGCGACGGTGTGCTGGGCGTCAACGGCTTCGAGGTGAAGGGCGTCGTCGCCGACGGCGCCTATGTCTATCGCAACAACCCCGCCCCGTTCGGCGACGGCGCCTCGATCACCGTCTACGGCGACGGCAGTTGGCTGATCGAGGGTGGCGGCGCCCCAAACGGCCGGCCCGAGGACGAGGGCGCGCAGACCACCGTGGGCCTGGTGGTGGGCAATGGCGGCACCCGCGCCGTGATGGACATGGTGATCGGCGTCGCCGGCGACGGACCGCGACGCATGAAGGTGGTGGGGCTGCCCGCCGTCTATGGCACCGGGTGTATCGGCGATACGCTGGTGGCCATGCCGGGCCGGGCGATCGACGGCGTGGCGCCCGAAGCGGGCTACGAGTGGCTGCTCGACGGCGTTCGGATCTTTGGCGAGAACGGCCCGCGGCTGGTGCTGGATATCGCCCGCTTCTCGCCCGGACAGGTCATCGAGCTGCGGGTCGCCTGGCGCGACCAGGGGCTGAACGAGGAATTCACGGCGCCGGCCGTGACCGTGCGCGACTTCAAGGTCATCGAGGACGGGGGCATCGCCCGCATCGGCGCGCGCACGCCTCCGGGGCTGGGCGGTCTGCCGGTCGGGCGCTTTGGGCTGTCGATCACGACGGGCAACGAGGACGGCGCGTTCCAGACCTTCAACGCTAACGGGGTGACGATGCTGGGGCTGGCCGCGGGGCCGGTGACGCCGGACTCGAACCCCGCGACATCGGGCGAGGCGGCGACGCCGGGTACCCGCGTGATCGGACTGACCGACGGCAGCACGGTCACCGTGACGGTGGTTGACGGCGAGTACTCGGTGCGCAGCGGCGCCGAGCTGGCGGCGCTGGCCCAGACGCTGGCCTCGCCCGCCGGGCAGGGGCAGTACGGCTTCGACCTCGGCAGCGGCGGCACGATCCGGCTGTGGCCGAGCGCCGAGTACGGTCATGTCGACGATCCGGCCGAGCCCGGCAGCAGGCTGGACGATCTGGTGCTGGTGGGCGGCGATGCCGACGGCGGCGCGTCCAAGCTGGTGGTCGCGCCCTACGACACGGTCGACGGGGCCGTAGTGACGGGGCCCGTGGGGCTGGTCGAGGCGCGCAACCTGTCATGGCAGGTCGATCTGGTGCATGCACCGGCGCCCGACGACACGGGCTCGAGCTTTGCCGGCGGGCTGATGGTGCGGATCGACGCACTGGGCCGCAGCGTAGCGTTCGAGGATCTGAGCGTGCGCGGCGCGATGTACCTGCGCGAACGCGTCAGCGCCGCCGACGGGCCGACAGGCATGCTGCTGGGCGGCAGCGTCGGTGTCGGCAGCGGCGGCGGCACGCCGGCGCTGACGCTGCGCCGTGCGGCAGTGGCCGACATCGGCACGGTGTGCGACCTGGCCTTTGGCGCGGTCACGGTCGAGGACTGCCGGATCGAGCGCTGCGGGCCGACGCCGCTGCGCTTTGGCGCCAGCGCGGCGTCGGCGGTGGGTGCGGTCACGGTGGCGCGCTCGGTGATGTCGGACGCCACCGGCGCCGGCCCGTTCAACCCCGGCGCCTGGATTACCGTGCAGCCGGACGGCGCCGGAGGCTATGACCCGGTCTATCGCCCGGGGCTGAGCCTGACGGTCGAGGACTGCGTGATGCTGCCAGGACAGGAGGGGCTGGCGGCGATGGACGGCATCGTCCTGGCGCGAGACGCGGCGCTGGGCGACGGCAGTGCCGAGGCGGATTTCGGCTTTGTCCATGCGCCCGTCACGCTGCGCCGGGTGCTGGCGCTGGGCGGGCTGGACCGGGGCCTGGCGCTGTCGAGCGGCGAGGCGGGCGCGATCGAGGACTGCGCCTTCCTGGCCGACAGCCGCAGCCGAGGGACGGTGGCGCTGGGTCTGGCGACGGGGACCCAAGCAGTGACCCACGCCAACATCTTCCGCCCGCTGGGGGCAGGCTTTGCGCTGACGCGGATGGCCGCCAACGCCATCGCCATGGACGCGGCGAGCGCGACCGATACGGCGACGGTGTCGACCGACGGCTATGCGGCGGCCTATGGCGGCGAGGATGCGCGCGCCTTTGCCCCCCGCACGCTGGCCGAGGCGATGGCGGCGTTCCGCCCGCGCGCCGGCGGTGCGCTGGATCTGGGCCCGGGTGCGGCCGACTGTGTGGGCCCGATCACCAAGACGGGTCTGTTCAAGGGCAGCCTGTCGGCCGTGCCGGCGGTACAGCCGGTCGCTTGGGGCGTGGCCTCCTGGGGCTCGGACGGGCTGGTGACCGGTGTGGGCTGGGGCAGCATGCCCACCCAGCCGAGCGACGCGTTCGCGATCCTCGCCACGCGCGTCAGCGGCACGGCGCCGCTGGGCGTGCATGTCGAGATGGGCGGGCTGAGCAACGAGGAGCGGCTGCTCGACGAGGTCGAGTGGGACTTCGGCGACTACTACGAGTTCGACGCGCTGCCCGAGGAAAGCCAGGCGGTGCGGATCGCCGGGCGCGGCCGCGGCTGGGCCTATGGCCACGTCTTCCGCGAGCCGGGCAGCTATACCGTGACCGGTACCCACCGCACCCGGGCGGGGGGCGAGCGGACAGCGACGCTGACCATCGAGGTGCAGGACCCGGATCTGGTGTACCCGGGCACGACGACGATCTGCGTCTCCTCGGCCGGCGACTTCACCGACGCCCCGGCGGGCGCGCGGCTGGAGACCGATATCGACACGGCCATCGCGCTGGTCGAGGGCACGGTGTCGCCGCGGCGGCTGTTGTTGCGGGCGGGCGAGACCTTCGTGCTGGGCGCCAAGGGCATCGCGCTGCGCAGCCGCCAGATCGTGGGCCGCTTCGGGCCGGGGCCGCGGCCGATCTACAGGGCCGACACTGCGAGCACGAGTTTCTACTCGGTGCTGCTGCAGTCGAATAGCACCGAGACCAGCGTCGCCGACCTGGTGATCCAGGACACCTACGATGCCGCGGCGCCGATCGACCCGTCGCTGCATCCCAACCGCGGTGCGGCGCGCTCGAACTTCTTTGCCAACGGCACCACGTCGCGCTGCACGATGGTCAATGTCGACATCACGGGCGGCGGGATCCTGTTTGCGGTGCCGATCATCTCGGTCACGGCGAACTGCAGCTTTCGCAACTGGAGCAACTATGGTGCGCTGACCGAGCTGCGGCGCGGCGCCTTGGTCGGCTGCACCGTCGCCCAGGTCGAGGACGCGGTCGACGCGAGCGGCTTCAAGACCACCAACGACGGCATGACGCTGAACGACGCCGACCACGGCCCCGTGCGCGTGGGCAACACCGAGGCCGGCGTCGTGGCCCAGTCGCACATCGAGAGCTACAACGGCTGGACCCGCACGACCGATGTGGACGGCAACGACGTCTCGGCCCACCAGCCGTGTATCCGCCTGCAGAGCACGACCTCGCCGAGACCCAGCCACGGCGGCCTGGTCAGCGGCACCCACATGCGCGGCGGTGCCTCGATGCTGTCGATCACGCCGGGCGCGCAGCCAAGCTCGGCGCTGGGCCTCAGCCGCGGCTGGCTGATCCTGGACAATTACTTCGAGGGCAACAGCCAGAACTCCAAGATCCTGGAGACCTTCTATCCGTGGGTGGCGATCCGCAACAACGTGGTGGTGCACCCCGACATCCCGCCGATCCTGCGTCGCTCGCTGACCTTCTTCGACCCCAACTCGTTCCGCGCAGGCGACGAGGGCAAGGCGATGCCGATATGGGTGGACCACAACACCATCGCGCTGGACAGCCAGCGGCCGGGCGGCGACTACACCCATGTCGGCACCTTTTCGAACGAGTTCACCGACATCCGCGAAGCCGACAACGCGATCTCGGTGCTGGGCTTCGACAACGGTGCGACCTTTGGCGATCCGGGGCCGATGGAGAACAACGCGCCGCTGCCGGGCAGTCCGCTGATCGCTGCCTCGACCGCGCTGTCGCCGGTGTCGGACCGGCGCGGCGTGCGGCGCCCGGCGCTGGCCTCGTCCGGGGCGCTGGAGCCGTTCGTGCCCCAGGCGATGGACTTCGGCGCGGGCGCCGGGGCGGCGCTCATCGATCTCGGCACGGCGCTGGGGGCCAGCGGACGGATGACGGTGGCGCTGCGGCTGGCGCGGATGGGTTCGGGCAGCCGCTTTGCGCTGGCGCTGCCCGGCGGGCGGGGCATCCAGTTGCTGTCGCCCTCGGACCTGCTGCGGCTGGCGCTGGCCTATGACGACGGCAGCACGCTGGTCGACACTACGCTGGACGGGATCGCGCTGCAGGGGGCCCAGGTGTCGATCATGCTGGCCGTCGATTTGGCGGGCGGCATGACGGGCGGTCGCACCGTCAGCCTGTGGGTGGACGGCACCGAGCGCTATGCCAGCACGCTGGCCGCACGGCCCACGCTGGCCGACCCGTCCGGCACCCAGGTGCTGGCGGGCACCGCAGCGGCGACGCTGTCGCAGTGGTTCTGGGCCGACACGGGCGTCGCGCTGGACCCGGCGGTACATTGGGGTGCGTTCTTCGACGCGGCCGGCCTGCCGCGCAACCTGGAGCCCGCGGGCCGGGCCGGCGGGGTGCGCCCGGCGGTGTTCGTGAACGGCCCGGCCTATGCGCTGGCCTCGGGCGTGAACCTGGGCACCGGGCCGGGGCTGGCCGTCAGCGGAACGATCGCGGACATCTGAGCCCGCGCTCTGGGCGGTCCCGTTCCGGCGGGGCCGCCCGTTAGCGTTCGCCGTGCCTCACTTGCCCATCAGGCCGCCCAGGAAGCTGGCAAAGCCCGGCTTGTTGCGCGAGCAGATCACCACCTTGCCCTTGCCGCGGAACTTGGTCACGAAGCCCTCGCCGCTTTTGACGCTGTTGATCATGCCGCTGAAAAAGCCGGTGTCGTTGGTCGCGGTCGAGATCTCGTACTGTAGCGAGCTGTCCCAGGCGACGACGTGGTGGTTGTCCACGATCATCCCGACGTTGGTGTCGATATCCAGCTCGAACAGCGAGCCGAAGCCACAGACGGCGATCTTGCCGATGCCCCCGGTCTCGAGCACGAAGAGCCCGCCGGTGCCGCCGAAGATCGCGTTGCCGATCCCCTGGCTGCGCACGGTCAGCGAGACCTTGTCGTCGGCGGCCAGAAACGCGCCGTCGTTCAAGAGGTAGTGCTGGGCGCCGATCTCCAAGAGCTGCACCCCGCCGGGCGTGCCGGGCGCCAGCAGCACGTCGCCGCCGCCGCGGTTCGCCTCGATCGACTGCTGGAAGAAGCTCTCGCCCGCGGTGAAGCTGCGCGCGATGGACGAGAAGAAGCCGCCGCGCATCTTGCCCGTCAGCTCGAGCGTGGCGTCCATGGTGACCATGGCATCGCTCTCGGCATAGATCTTTTCGCCCTGCTGCAGCGTGACGTGCAGGAACGGGTCGATCTCGCCGGTTACGGTGAATTCAGGCATGTCGCGGGCCCCCTCGCGCTGTGGGACAGCCGGCCGGCCGGGGCGCCGCATAGCGCCCGGCACCCTGTCGACGTGCCCCGTTTCCCCCTCGAAAACCCGCAGACCGTGCGTGGGGGCCCCGCGATTGTCAATTCGCAGGGCCCGGATGACGGGACGAACGCGGCCGCGTCAGGCGGCGTTGCGCTGCAGGGCGGCCTCGATCATCGCCGCCGTCTCGCCCACGCCATAAAGCGCGACGAACCCGCCGAAGCGGGGGCCTTGGCTCGCGCCCAGCAGCACCTCGTAGATCGCCTTGAACCAGTCGCGGAGCGGCTCGAACCCGTGTTCGTTACCGACGGCGAAGACGATGTCCTGCAGCGGCTCGGCCTCGGCCGGTGCGCCCTCGGCCTCGACCGTGCGCAGGCGGGCGGCGAGGTCGGCCAGCGCCGCGCGCTCCTTGGCGGTGGGCGGGCGGAAGGTCTTTTTCGGCTGCACCTTGTCCTGGAAGTAGCGCACCGCGTGGCCGGCGGCGGCGTCCAGGTCCGGGTGCGTCGCGGGGCTCGCGTCCGGCGCATAGCGGCGGATGAAGCCCCACAGCATGTCCTTGTCCTGGGCCGAGGCGGCCGAGGCCAGCGTCAGCAGCATCGAGAACGGGATCGCCATCTGGCTGGCCGGCGGCTGGCCGCGGTGGATGTGCCACACCGGGTTGGCCAGCCGCTTGTCGGTGGGCTGGTCGGCGAAGGCGCGCAGGTGCTGGTGGTACTCGTCCACCGTCTTGGGGATCACGTCCCAGTGCAGCCGCTTGGCGGTGCGGGGCTTTTGGAACATGAACAGCGACAGGCTCTCGGGGCTGGCGTAAGCGAGCCACTCGTCGATGGCCAGGCCGTTGCCCTTGGACTTCGAGATCTTCTCGCCCTCGGCATCCAGGAACAGCTCATAGTTAAAGCCCTCGGGCGCCGGCCGGCCCAGCGCGCGGCAGATCTTCGAGGATTGGGTCACGCTGTCGATCAGGTCCTTGCCCGACATCTCGTAATCGACGCCCAGCGCGGCCCAGCGCATCGCCCAGTCGGGCTTCCACTGCATCTTGACGTGGCCGCCGGTCACCGGGACCTCGACCCGCTCGCCGTCCGGCTCCTGGTAGACGATCGTGCCCTTGGCGACGTTGCGCTCCAGCGTGGGGACCTGCAGCACGTGGCCGGTCTTGGGGCTGACGGGCAGGAACGGCGAGTACGTGGCCTGGCGTTCGGCGCCCAGCGTGGGCAGCATGATCGCCATGATGGCGTCGAACCGCTCCAGCGCGGTCATCAGCATCGCGTCGAACCGGCCCTCGGCATAGTAGGCGGTCGACGAGGCGAATTCGTACTCGAACCCGAACTGGTCCAGGAACGCCTGCAGCCGCGCGTTGTTGTGCGCGCCGAAGCTGGGGTGGGTGCCGAACGGGTCGCGCACCTTGGTCAGCGGCAGGTTCAGATCCTCGGCCAGCGCCTCGCGATTGGGCACGTTGGCGGGCACCTTGCGCAGCCCGTCCATGTCGTCCGAGAAGCAGATCAGCCGGGTCGGGATATCGCATATCGCCTCGAACGCGCGGCGCACCATGGTGGTGCGCGCGACCTCGCCGAAGGTGCCGAGGTGGGGCAGACCCGAGGGGCCGTAGCCCGTCTCGAACAGCACGTAGCCCTTGTCGGGGTCCTTGCCGCCCAGCCGTTTCAGGATCTTGCGCGCCTCCTCGAACGGCCAGGCGCGGGCCTCGGTCGCGGCGGTGCGAAGATCGGTGTCGGTCATGGCGGTCTCCCTTGCGGACCGCGGACAGGTGACCCGCGCG
>JBCCMW010000111.1:0-10832 GCA_039026175.1 Pseudomonadota bacterium | reverse complement strand
GACGATTACGGCGTCATCAGCGCGCTGAACCGGCGGGGCGAGCAGACCGTGCGCATCGGCTATCAGCTTTTCGCGCAGCGGCCGCTGTTCGAGCTGGACGACTTCAAGCGCTGGCACGACATCGTCAAACCCGACCAGGGTGACGCGTTCCTCAAATGCGTCGGCGCGGGCGAGATGCTTGTCGCCTCGGCCTACGATTTCGAGGATTTCTCCTACCCGCGGCCCGAACTGCCGCGACGGATGGAGGGCGACCTGCGCCCGGTGCTGGAGTTTCTGCTCGAGAACCGCTGGCCGATCCGCTTTCACTGCACCTACGAAGAGAGCGCGCACCGCCTGTTGACCGTGCTCGAGGAGGTGGGCCGAGACCGGGGCCTGGCCGAACTCAACTGGATCTTCGACCACGGCGAGACCGCGTCCGAGCGCACCATGGAATGGGTCGCGCGGCTCGGCGGCGGCATCTCGTACCAGAACCGCATCGCCTTCCAGGCCACCGCCTATCGCGCGCGCTATGGCGAGGCAGCGCTGCGCGCGGTCATGCCGGTGCGCAAGATGATCGCCTCGGGCGTGCCGCTTGCCGCCGGGACCGACGCGACGCGCGTGTCGTCCTACAACCCCTGGCTGGCGATCCACTGGGCGGTGTCGGGCAAGGGGCGCGGCGGCGACGTGATCTGGGCCGCGGACAACCGGCTGACGCGGGACGAGGCGCTGCGTCACTGGACCGCCGCGGGTGCCTGGTTCAGCCGCGAGCAGGGCGTGAAGGGCCAGCTTATGGCCGGACAGCTCGACGATCTCGCCGTGCTGGACCGCGACTACTTCGCGGTGGCCGAGGACGAGATCGCCGACATCACCGCCGATCTCACCCTGACCGGCGGCACGGTGGTGCACGCCAAGGGCGCCTTTGCCGCCCACGCGCCGGCGCCGCTGCCGGCCCTGCCCGACTGGTCGCCGGTGCCGGTGTTCGGGGCGCCCGGCGCGCCCGCCGCAGCGTGACGGAGGAGCCTGCAATGGATTGGAAACCTTATGCCCTGTCGCTGGCGATCGGGCTCGCGGTGGGCGGGCTCTATGCCCTGCTCGGCACCCGTTCGCCGGCACCGCCGGTGATCGCGCTGCTTGGCTTGCTCGGCATGCTGCTGGGCGAGACCCTGGTGAGCTGGGCAAAACAGCGCATGACGGTCGAGACCGCCGCCGCGCACTGCCTGCACGCCAAGAGCTTTGCCACGGTGCCCTCGCCTCGGGCCCCGCAGGTGCGGTCGTGAACGCCCGGTGTTTGTTGCTGGGCGCAGCACTCGCCGCGGCGCTGCCCGCGCTTGCGTCGGCGGAGCAGCCGCAGGGCGCGACGGCCGACAGCGTGCTGGTGTTCGAGGGCCGGGTGCAGGCGTCGCGCTCGGCCGTCGTGTCCACCCGGCTCGACGGCGTGGTCGCCGAGGTCCTGTTCCGGGGCGGCGAGCGGGTGCGTGCGGGCCAGCCGCTGATCCGCCTGGACCCCGCCGACGCCGAGCTGGCGCTGGCCGTTGCCGATGCCCGGGTGGCCCAGGCCGAGGCCGAACTGGCCGGCGCCGTGCGCGAGGCGACCCGGCAGGAGGCGCTGTTCGCCCGCGGCATCTCGCCCGACGCCGTAGTGGGACCCGCGCGCACGGCCCGGACCGCGGCCGAGGCCACGTTGGCGCTGGCCCGGGCCGAGCGCGAGCAGGCCGCCGTCGACCTGGCGCGCACCGTGATCCCGGCGCCCATCGACGGCTTTGTCTCGGCCCCCGCCGTGGTGGTGGGCCAGTTCCTGGAGGCCGAGGCCGGCCCGCCCCTGGCCACCGTGGTGGCGCTGGACCCGGTTACCGTCGCCTATCGTGCGCCCTATGCCGACCGGCTGCGCGTGCTGGCCGCGACCGGCGCCCGGACGGTGGATCAGCTCTTGGCCGGCATTCGGCTGCGGCTCGTGCTGCCGGGCGAGCGCGCCTATCCCGCCACGGCCGTGCCCAGCAAAGCCAGCCCCACCGTGGACCCGAGCACCGGCACGGTCACGGTCTGGGCCTCCTTCCCCAACCCCGACGGTCTGCTGCGCCCCGGCATGGCCGTCACCGTGCTGTCGGACGTGTCGGGAGAGACGCCATGACCGTGACCATCGTGCGCCGTATCGAAGGCTCCAAAGGCCGATACGTCGCCACCGTCGAGGGGATCGAGGGAGAGGCCGAGACCACCTACTCGATCGCCAACCCGCACTTGGTGATCGCCGACCACACCGGCGTGCCCGACAGCATGCGCGGCCAGGGCGTCGCGCGCGCGCTCGCCCAGCGGATGGTCGCCGACGCGCGGGCCGAGGGGTTCAAGATCATGCCACTCTGCCCCTTCATCAACGCCGAGCGGCGCAAGCACCCCGAGTGGGCCGAGGTGTTCGTATGAACGCCGCCGGCTCGACCGCGACCGAGCCTGCCGCGACGCCGGCGACCAAGGCCCGCCCGGGCCCGATGGCACCCTTCCGCCACCGCGCCTTCACGCTGCTGTGGGTCGCGACCGTGGCGTCGAACATCGGCACCTGGATGCACGACATCGGCGCAGGCTGGCTGATGACCGAGCTTGCGCCCTCGCCGGTGATGGTGTCGGCCGTGCAGGCGGCGACCACGCTGCCGATCTTTCTGTTCGCGCTGCTCGCCGGCGCGGTGGCCGACATCGTGGACCGCCGGCGCCTGCTGGTCTGGGTCAACGCGGCGATGGGCGTCGCGGCGCTGGCGATGGCGCTGCTGGTGCACGGCGGGCTGATGACGCCGTGGCTGTTGTTGATCTTCACCTTTCTGTTCGGCACCGGCACGGCGTTCATCGCGCCCGCCTGGCAGGCGATCGTGCCAAAGCTGGTGCCGCGCCAGGACCTGTCGGCCGCCATCGCGCTCAATTCGATGGGCATCAACGTCAGCCGCGCCATCGGACCCGCGCTGGCCGGGTTCCTGATCGTCGCGGCCGGCATCGCTGTGCCGTTCGTCGTGAACGCGGTCAGCGTGGTCGGCATCGTCGCCGCCCTGCTGTGGTGGCGCCCGGCGGCACCGGCGGCCGCGACCCTGCCGCCCGAGGGGGTGGGCACCGCCATCGTCGCGGGCCTGCGCTATGCCGCCAACAGCCCCGCGCTCCGCGCCACGCTGGTGCGCGCGGCGGCGTTCTTCGCCTTTGCCAGCGCCTTTTGGGCGATGCTGCCGCTGGTGGCGCGCGACGTGCTGGCCGGCGGGCCCACGCTCTATGGTCTGATGCTGGCGGCCGTGGGCCTGGGTGCGGTCGGCGGCGCGCTGGTGCTGCCGCGCATCAAGGCCCGGCTGGGTGCCGACGGCACGGTGGCCGCAGGCACCGCAGGCACGGCGCTGGTGATGGTGCTGATCGCCACCGTGCCCAGCCAGGCGGTCGCGCTGGCCGGCTCGGCGCTGGCGGGACTATCGTGGATCGCGGTGCTCTCCAGCCTCAATGTCTCGGCCCAGACGGCGTTGCCCGACTGGGTGCGCGCGCGGGGGCTGTCGGTGTTTCTGACGGTGTTCTTCGGCTCGATGTCGCTGGGTAGTCTCGCCTGGGGCCAGGTGGCGGCGATCTGGGGCCTGCCGGTCGCGCTGATCGCCGCCGCGCTGGGGGCGCTGGCGCTGCTGCCGCTGACCCGCGGCGCGCGGCTGCAACAGGGCGCGGCGCTGGACCTTGCGCCGTCGATGCACTGGCCCGAGCCCGTGTTGGCTGGCCGGACGCCGCCCGACGGCCCGGTCATGGTGCAGGTGATCTATGCCGTGGCCGAGGGCGAGCAGGCGGCCTTTCTGGCCCGGATGCAGGCGCTGGCCGGCAGCCGGCGCCGGGGCGGGGGCTTTCGCTGGTCGCTGATGCGCGATGCGGCCGATCCCGAGCGGTTTGTCGAGAGCTGGTGGGAAGCGTCGTGGCTGGACCACCAGCGCCAGCACCAGCGGGTAAGCCGCGACGACGCCGCGCTGCAGGCCGAGATCCAGACCCTGCAGAAGAACGGCCAAGCCCCTGGCGTGCGGCACCTGGTCTCGACCCCGCCGGCAACGGCGTGACCGGGCCCCGCGCAACCCGGGCCCCGCGTAAACCGGGTGTAGCGTAAACCGGGTGCCGCGGAGACCGGGTGCAGCGTAAACCGGGCCCGGCGTCACCCGGGTGCCGCGGAAATCAGTCACTGCGGGTCCGCCGGGCCGTGGTCGCGCCCGGATCCTGCGGGCGCTGCCGGGGCGGATCGGTCCGCGCCTGGTCTGCGCCCGGTCCGCGCCCGGTCTGCGTCAGGTCCGCGCCCGGTCCGCGTCTGGGGCGGCCTCGGTGCCCGCGGGCGGTCCCATCGCGCCGACGGACGCACCTGCACAATCTCTGACCACAGCCGCCCGGTCTGCCCAAGGCGCGGCAAAAAACGGCGGTTGCGTTTCGGCGAGAGACGAAATGCAGCTTGTGGTTTCTCCTTTGGCACTTAAGACTTCGCCCGGGATACCGCTTGAGTTGCGGGAGGCCGATTACAGTCGGCTTCGCCCCCGACCCAGACCGCCCGCGACGACGGGCTGGCGAAGGAAAAAAGGAAGACAGGGAAAATGAAGAAAACGCTTTTGCTCGCCGGCGGCATCGTCGCCGTATCGGGGCCAGCGATGGCCGCCGACATCGTGATCGGCGTGCCGAACTGGGCCTCGGTCAACGCGACGGCCCATGTGCTGAAGGTCGCGATCGAGGACAACCTGGGTCTGGAGGTCGAGCTGCAGAACGGCACCAACCCCATCGTCTTCGAGGCGATGGACAAGGGGGCGATGCACGTGCACCCCGAGGTTTGGATGCCGAACCAGCAAAACCTGCACGACACTTATGTGCAGGAGAACGGCACCGTCGTGATGAACGACAACCCGGTGCAGGCCGAGCAGGGCATGTGCGTGCCGACGGCCATCGCCGAGGAGTTCGGCGTCACCTCGATCGACGACCTGACCGACCCCGAGAAGATGGCGATCTTCGATAGCGACGGCAACGGCATGCCCGAGGTGTGGATCGGCGCGCCGGGCTGGGCCTCGACCGTGATCGAGAAGATCCGCGCCAAGTCGTACGGCTACGACCAGACGATGGAGCTGACCGAGTTCGACGAGACGCTGGCCTATGCCAACCTCGCCAACGCGATCAAGGCGGGCGAGCCCTGGCTCGGCTTCTGCTACAGCCCCCACTACATCTTCGTGATGCACGATCTGACGGTGCTCGAGGAGCCGGCGCACGATCCGGCGACCTGGACCATCGTGCAGCCGACCGACGATCCGGACTGGCTCGAGAAGTCCTCGGCCTCGACGGCGTGGAAGGGCGCGACGCTGCACCTGCACTATGCCAAGGCGCTGGAGGAGACCTATCCCGAGGTCGCCGCACTGTTCGCCAACTACCAGATGCCTGGCGAAGCGCTGAGCGCGATGGGCAAGGCGCTGGCGGTGGACGGTGTCGATCCCGAGGAGTTCGCCCGCGAATGGGTGGCCGCGAACGAGGATCTCGTCCTCAGCTGGCTGACCCAGTAAGCGCGCTGCGCCAGGACCCGCCGCAGTCATGCCGGCGGGTCCTTTGCGTTTGGCAGGCGCGGCCCTGATGTACCGAGCGGGAGACCTGGGATGAGCGAAGCCGTTGTGCGGCTTGATAGTGTCTGGAAGGTCTTCGGCGACCGCGCAGACGAGGCGCTGGCGGCGGTGCGCGACCGGGGCCTTACGAAACCGCAGGTGCTGGAGGAGTTCGGCTGCGTCGTCGGCGTGCAGAACGCCACGTTCGAGGTCGCGCGGGGCGAAATCTTCTGCATCATGGGGCTGTCGGGGTCGGGCAAGTCGACCCTGGTGCGTCACGTCAATCGCCTGATCGAGCCCACGGCCGGGCGGATCGAGATCATGGGCGAGGACGTCTCGGCCATGTCGGCCAAGGCGTTGCGCGCCGTCCGCGCCACACGCATCGGCATGGTGTTCCAGCACATGGCGCTGATGCCCCACCGCAGCGTGCGCGACAACGTCGCCTATCCGCTCGAAATCCGGGGCGTGTCCAAGTCCAAGCGCTGGGCCGTGTCGGACCACACGCTGGGGCTGGTCGACCTCAAGGGTTACGAGGACCGGCTGCCGCGCGAACTGTCGGGCGGGATGCAGCAGCGCGTCGGCATCGCGCGGGCGCTGGCGTCGGACCCCGAGATCCTGCTGATGGACGAGCCGTTCTCGGCGCTCGACCCGCTGATCCGGCTGCAGTTGCAGGACCAGTTCTCGGCACTGGTCGCGCAGCTTGGCAAGACGACGCTGTTCATCACCCACGATCTGGACGAGGCGATCCGCATCGGCCACCGCATCGCGATCATGAAGGACGGGGTGATCGTGCAGATCGGCACGGCCGAGCAGATCGTGACCGAGCCTGCCGACGATTATGTGCGCGAGTTCGTGCAGGGCATCAGCAAGCTGAAGCTGGTCAAGGCGAACTCGATCATGGCGCCGATCGACAAGTGGCGCGCCGACAATCCGAGCATGTCGAACGGGGCGTTGGACAGCGCCCCGCGCGCGCCCGAGGACAGCGATCTGGACCACCTGATCGACGTCTCGGCCGACGCCGACCTGCCCGTCGTGATCACCGAGGCCGGCGTCGACGTGGGCGTGGTCACCAAGCGGCGCCTGTTGCGCGGTATCCAGGGAGGCAAGGAATGAACGCCCAGGACGCAACCGCCGGCCTGGCGCCGGGCGACCAGATCGACGTCGTCGCCGCCTCCGATATCGAGATCGACCGCGAGGCGCTGGACGGTTCGATCCGCTCCTTCGCCGGCAAGGACGGCGATTATTACATCGTCGCCTTCAACCGCATCTTCGAACAATCCTCGATCATCCCCTCCACGTTCAACGCCGCTGCGGCGCTGGCCGGTCCGATGTGGGCGGCGGCGCGCGGCGTGTGGTCGATGTTCTGGGCGTTCCTGATCCTGGAGATCATCGCCTGGGTGCAGATCGGCCGCGGCCTGTGGGGCAACCCGGGTGCCGAGTTCACCGAGCGCGCGGAGACCCAGCGCGAGCGCGCCCAGGAGCGGCTGGAACAGGCCGAGGCCGCGCGCGTGGCGGGCGAGGACCCCGCGCGTTTCGAGCGACTGGCCGACAATATGACCCGCGCGGCCGAACGGTCCGAGGCCGAAGCCGCGGCGCTGGCCGCCCAGGGCACGACGATCCTGATCACCGGGCTGGTGCTGCTGCTGGCCTTCAAGCTGGCACAGGGTCTGCTGGCCAACCCGGTCTACGAAAAGCAGTATTCGCGCTGGCGGATCGACGCGGCCTCGGTGCCGTGGGGGTTCGACACGCGGCGGCTGTGGATCGGGCTGGCGCTGGTCGCGGCCATCGCTCCGCTGACGATCTACAAGTTTACCGTCGCGTCGCCGATCGAGACGCTGAACGTGTTCCCCGAGCGGGCGATCTCGTCGCTGTTCCTGGCGGGGGAGACCGACACGCTCTACTCCGTCCTGGCACGGTGGCTGGAAGGGCAGATCGACGCCGCCGCCATCGCCGGAGGCAATGTGTTCGACAGCATCACGCTGGCCGTCAGATCCGTGCTGGACGCGCTGACCGTGGCGCTGAACGGGACGCCCTGGCCGGTGGTGATGACGGTGATCTGCGTCGTCGCCTTCCGCGCCGCGGGGCCGCGGGTGGCGATCTTCACGGCCGCCTCGCTCGCCTACATCGCGCTCCTCGGCTATTGGGAGATCGCGATGGAGACGGTGGCGCTGGTCGGTGCCGCGGTGCTCATCTGCGTGGTGGTGGGCATCCCCCTCGGCGTCTGGTTCGGCAAGTCCCAGCGGGCCTACAAGATGGCCGAGCCGGTGCTGGATCTCATGCAGACCCTGCCGGCCTTCGTGTACCTGATCCCGATCATCGCCTTCTTCGGCACCGGCAACCCGCCTGGGATCCTGGCGACCATCATTTTCGGCATGCCGCCGGTGATCCGCCTGACGGCGCTGGGCATGCGCGGCGTGCCCGAGAGCATCAAGGAGGCGGCCGAGGCCTTCGGTGCCTCCAAGCGCCAGATCCTGCGCGACGTCGAGCTGCCGCTGGCGCTGCCCTCGATCATGACGGGGGTCAACCAGACGATCCTGATGTGCCTGTCGATGGTGGTGATCATCTCGCTGATCGGCGGCGGGGGCCTGGGTAAGGTGATCCTCGAGGCGCTGCAGTATGCGGCCAAAGGGCCGGGCCTGCTGGGCGGGTTTGCGATCCTGTTCTGTGCGATGGTCATCGACCGGATCGTGCAGGGCGCGTTCCGCCGCGAGGGCTGAGACGTCGGGCCGCGGCCGCGGTGTGTTGGGCGCGGCCGGCATGGATGAGGCCGCCGTCGCGTCTGGCGGCGGGTCTGGCAGCGGGGCTGGCGGCGGGGCGGGGGGCGCCGATGACCGGTCGGCGCGCCTGACCCTCCGCGGGATCGAGGTCTTTGTTGCCGTGGTCGAGGCCGGGGCGCTGGCCGCCGCCGCGGCCCGGCTCGGGGCCAGCCCCTCGTCGGTATCGCAGCAGGTCACCAACCTCGAGACCGCGCTCGGCACCCGGCTGGTGGATCGCACCGCGCGGCCCTTTGCGCTGACCCCGGCCGGGGGGCTGTTTCTGGCGCGGGCCCGGGCGATGTTGGACGAGGCGGCCGAGGCGCGGAGCGAGCTGGCGGCCCTGGGGCATGCGGGCCTGCCGGCGCTGACCCTGGCGGCCATCGAGGATTTCGACGCCGATGTGACACCTGCCTTTGTGCAGGCGCTCGCCGAGGCGCTGCCGGGCTGCCACATCGCCTGCCGCAGCGGGCCCAGCCACGACAACCTGCGCGCGCTGGCCGAGCACCGTGTCGACCTGGCCATCGCGGCGGTCGGCGACGACGCCCCGGCCGATGCCGCGTGCCACCCGCTGCTGCACGAGCCCTTCGTGCTGGTCACCGCCCGCGGGCTGTTGGGCGACGGCGCGGACGCGCGCCAGGTGCTGGGCGAGCGGCCGTTCGTCGGCTACGGCGCGGGCCTGCCGATGCAGCGGCGCATCGTGGCACAGTTCCGCCGGCTGCGCTTCGACGTCCGTCCGCGCTTTGCCTTCGACACCAACCACGCCGCGCTGGCCACCGTGGCGCGGGTCGGCGGGTGGACGGTGTCGACCCCGGCCGGATACCTGCGCGCCCCCCGCTTGCACGCTCGGCTCGAGATCCGGCCCCTGCCGTTCCAGGGGTTCGCGCGCGAAATCGCGCTGTTCGCCCGCCCCAGTGCCGCCGCCGCCGACCCGGCCCGCTGCGCCCGGCTGCTGCGCGGGTTGATGGCGGGCGAGATCCTGCCGACCGCGCGCCAGTCGGCGCCGTGGCTGGGTGCGTCGCTGAGGGTGCTGGGCGAGGCCGAGCCTTAGGGCAGGCCCATCGTGGCCGGGTCCGAGGCCGCCAACGCTGGGTAACGCGCGCGGATCGCGGCGTCGACGGCGGGGTCCAGGTATTGGGGGCGGTGGCTTTCCAAGATCGTGCGGGCCGCCGCGCGGGCCCGTTCGCGCATCGTCTGCGCGCCGTTCTCCTCCCACGCGCCAGGGGCGTCGCGGTCGGCCAGGGCTGGCATCAGATAATCGCGCTCCATCGCCGCCAGGGTCTGGGCCGCGCCCAGGTAATGCCCCTCGCCTCGCACGGTGGCGCAGATCGTGTCGAAGCCCAGCGTCTCGTCGTCGACCTCGATGCCGCGCAGGATGCGGAACACGGCACCCAGCATCTCGTCGTCCATCACGAACGCCTCGAAGCTGGCGCCCAGCAGGGCTGCGGTCATGCCGCTGCTCTCGTACACCATGTTGCCGCCCGCCAGGCCCGCGGACAGGGCCGACAGCGCCTTCTCGGCGCCCATCTGGGCGTCCGCGGTCTTGGCGTCGGACATCGAACAGGCGATGCCCGAGGGCAGGCCCAGCCAGTTCGAGATCTGGGCCGAGGCCGCGTTCAGCACCGCGCTCTCGCCGCCCCCGCCCGAAAACGCGCCGGTGCGCAGATCGATGACCAGCGGCCAGTTCGAGAAGATCGTCGGATGCCCCGGCGCGAACACCTGCACCAGGATCAGGCCGGCCAGCGTCTCGGCCAGCGACTGCGCCAGGAAACCGGCTAGTGTGGCGGGCGCCGTCGCCCCGGCCTGGGCCGCGATGATGCTGCTGACCGGCACGCCGCGGCGCGCGCAGGCCTGGGTGACGGCAACGGCATCCTCGCCATAGCGCAGGGGCGAGATCACGGGGCTGATGTGCGCCTTGCAAAAGGGCGCAGCGGCGAACCGCCCCTCGCCCCCCGCCGCCAGGTCGAACATGTCGACGATGGGGTCCACGTGTTCGGCCAGCGTAAAGGCCGTGCCGACCGGTTTGCTGGTGTTGGCGAGCAGCGCATAGGCGGTGTTGAGGTCCAGCGCGAAGCTGTCCTCGACATCCGTCGCGATGCAGCAGCGGGTGAACCAGCTCACGTTGGCCAGCCTATCCTGCAGGCGGGTGAGGGCGTGCAGGTCCGCCAGCGTGCTGGCCCGGTAGCGCCCGGTGTCCAGGTCGACCGTGCGCACCGCCGCGCCGCCGGTGCCGAAGTAGACCCGGTCGCCGCCCACCTCGATGCTGCGGTCGGGGTCGCGGCCGTGGAAGGTCCAGCGCTTGGGCGTGGCGGCCACGATGTCCTCGACCATCGCCGGCGGGAAGCAGAGCCGCCCCTCGCCGCTGACCGTCGCACCCCGCGCGGTGGCGGCGGCGACCAGGGCGGGCGGCGCCTCGCCCATCCCCAGCTCGGCCAACAGCCGCAGCGCGGTGCGCCAGATCGCCTGGATGTCGCGCTCGGCCAGCGGGCGGTAGCGTCCCCCGGCCAGCCCCGGCGGCGCGGGGCCGGGGCCCGAGGGCGGGGCGGCG
>JBCCMW010000110.1:0-10870 GCA_039026175.1 Pseudomonadota bacterium | reverse complement strand
CCGGGCGGGCGCCCCACCGGCCGGAGGCCCCGGAAACCCGAGCGCCGAAGGCGCCTGCGGCGGTTGGGTTTCCGGGGCCGGCGGCCGCAGCAGGGCGGTGTCGCCGGTGCCGCCGTCAACGGCCGACATCAGCCCGGGTGGCTGGCGGCGAACGGCGAAGCGGCGTTGGCGCGGGCGGCCAGGGCGACAAGCCGCGGATATCCGGGCTCCAGCAGCCAGGGATTGGTCACGGCGAGGAAATCGTGCAGGCAAACCGCCGCAAGATCGCCGCCGTCGGGCCCCTCGCCGCCGCGCCACCGGTCGCCCATCCACCCGGTCTCCGGCACCGAGGCCTCGACAAGGGCGAGGCCCTCTTGGATCTGGTCGCTGAGCCGGGCTTGCCAGTCGGGATAGTGAAACGCCTCGGGCCGACGGTTGCGCTCGTACACCATCGCCACCGCCTTGTCGCTGGTCGCCGAGGCGACCGCGATCCGGCCCAGCGCTTCGCGCCGGGCGATACCTGCGGCGGGGATCAGCCGCGGGCCGCCGGTTTCGTCCAACCAGTCGCAGATCGCGAAGCACTCGGTAAGCGTGGTGCCGTCCTCCAGCACCAGCGCTGGCACCCGACGAATGGGATTGACGGCGCGGATCGCCTCGGCGTCGGCCGGCTCGGTGGCTGCCAGGCCCTGCTGCTCGAACGCCCGGCGCTGCAGAGCCAGCCACAGGTGCACGCGGCGCACGAACGGCGAGAGATTGCGGCCGTAGAGGATCATGGCGTGTGCTCCGTCCTGGGGCGCCGGCAGCGGATCGACGGTCGGTCAGGGTCGGCCCGGCAGGCTGGGCCGCCCGTCCGGCGGCTGGGGCGCTCTGCATAGTCCACCAACGCACGCGCTGCCCAGCGCTCTCGCACCGGTCGGACCGGATCGCCTCTCGGGCCTCGGCGCCGGTAAGGGGGTGTAAGCAGTATCCTACAGAAAAATCCGAAAAAAATTTGAAATGGAAGATGTAATTTTCACGAAAAATCTTCAATATTACGAGGATTTTGAAGTAAAATTGGATCTTGAATGCTTATATATTTTGAGAAATCTTTGCCATTTGATCGAAGGTTGACTGTGGCTTGGGTGGCCAGACGGAGCGGGTCGGGGACGCGGCGTGCGCTACCTGGGCTTCATGTGGCGCGGCGACCGATCCCATGACGGTGCCGCTTTCGACGACGTGGCGCCGCTGACAAGGCCTTTGCCACGCTCGAACGCGCTATGATCCGGCGCCACGGCGGCAGGCACTGCACCGCCGCTCACCCCCATGACGCTGCTCGAAGCGCTGTCCCAGCGCTCTGGGCGGGCCGTCGAGGATCGGGCCATCGCCGAGGTCGCGATCAGCTGATCAGACGCCCATGGGCCCCGCGCTGGGCCCCGCGCTGGGCCCCGCGATGGGCCCCGCGCCGGGCCCCTGCGATGAGCCCCGCGATGAGCTCGGTTGCGGGCCGGCGGCGGCCACCCCGTCCCTTGCCGGCGGATGGTAAGCGATCTAGGACTCCCGATAGGAGGACGCTCGCCGTGACCCACTCAACCGCCCCCAGCGCCGCCCCTGCGGCGACGCCGACCCCGCCGCTGATCGACCCGTTCCAGCGGGCGATCACCTATCTGAGGGTCAGCGTGACGGACCGCTGCGACTTCCGCTGCGTCTACTGCATGGCCGAGCACATGACGTTCCTGCCGAAAAAGGAACTGCTGACGCTCGAGGAGCTGGACCGCCTGTGCTCGCGCTTCGTGGCGCTTGGCGTGCGGAAGCTGCGCGTGACCGGGGGCGAGCCGCTGGTGCGCAAGAACATCATGCAGTTCTTTCGCTCGATGGGTCGGCACCTGGACAGCGGCGCGCTGGACGAATTGACCGTCACCACCAACGGCTCGCAGCTCGCCCGTTTCGCGCAACAACTCTACGACTGCGGCGTGCGCCGGGTGAATGTGTCGCTGGACACGCTGGACGAGGCCAAGTTCAAGGCGATCACCCGCTGGGGCCGGCTGGCCAACGTGCTGCACGGCATCGATGCCGCCCAGGCCGCCGGGCTGAGGGTCAAGATCAACGTCGTGGCGCTGAAGGGCGTGAACGAAGAGGAGCTGTTCACGCTGACGGAGTGGTGCGCCCAGCAGGGCATGGACCTTACCTTTATCGAGGTCATGCCGATGGGCGATCTCGGCAACGAGGACCGGCTCGACCAGTACTGGTCGCTCAAGGACCTGCGGGCCGAGCTCGCAACGCGCTATCGGCTGAGCGAGACGTCCGAGCGGACGGGCGGTCCGGCCCGCTATGTCCGCGTCCAGGAGACGGGGCAGAAGATCGGGTTCATCACGCCGCTCACCCACAATTTCTGCGAAAGCTGCAACCGGGTACGACTGACCTGTACGGGTCAACTGTATATGTGCCTCGGCCAGGACGACGATGCCGATCTGCGCCGCGTGATTCGCGAGAGCGAGGACGATGCCGTGCTGGACAGGGCGGTTCGCGCCGCGATCCGCCGCAAGCCGCGCGGTCACGATTTCGACTATTCGCGCCAGCGCGTGGACGGTCAGGTCGGCCGCCACATGAGCCTAACCGGCGGCTGAGCACCCGGCGGGCGGGCGTCGGGCGCGCGCCGCACTCGGTCGTGCCCCGGCCCGCGCGACACGCCAGAAGCGATGCTAAACCTGCATCAATCGGTTACGCGGCCATTTTCACATCGCCAGCGGACGGCTGATCGTGCGCGTTTGGCACGGTCGGTCGCGGGGCCGCCGGACCAGTGGCTAGACCGGACATTTCGTGCCCGGGCGACCAGCCGCGCCGCCCTGTTGCAGCGGCACCATACCCTTCCGTTCACTAGAAAACAGTTTCAGAACGCTCGCTATTAGGGTATCGCTAATCCACCGTAAGCGTGGGCGGTGTGTTGCTAGCGTGTGTGGGTGAGAAGGCTTCCGCGGTCGCCGCGGAAGCCTTTCTTTTTGCCCTGTCGGCCCCCCTGCCCGGGCGCCTGGCCGGCAGCGTGCTGCAGGTGTCAACCCGCTGGCAGCGCAGCGTAATCCGTATAGCCGCGGGCATCGCCGCCGTAGAATGTCGCCCCGTCCGGCGCAGTCAGCTCGGCACCCAGCAGTATGCGCGTCGGCAAGTCCGGATTGGCGATGAACGGGCGGCCGAAGGTCACCGCGTCCGCCCGACCCCGCGCGATCCACGCGGCCGCCGTCGCCGCGTCGAACTCGCCGTTGGCGATGTAGGTGCCGGACCATAGCGCACGCAGCCGATCCAGCGCCGCCTGCTCGGCATCGTCCACATCCATGCCGGGGAACTTCTCGACCACGTGCAGGTATGCAAGGCCCAGCGTGTCGAACGCGCGGTAGGCGGCGGCAAAGGTCCCTTCGCGGTCGCTGTCTTCGACCCCGTTAAAGCGGCCGAAGGGCGACAGGCGCAGGCCGACGCGCGCCGCGCCCCAAACGTCGATCACCGCCTGGGTAACCTCCAGCGGCAGCCGAAGCCGGTTTTCGACGCTGCCGCCATAGGCATCGGTGCGTCGGTTCGCGCCGTCGGTGATGAACTGGTCCAGCAGATAGCCGTTCGCGGCGTGTACCTCGACCCCGT
Source organism: Pseudomonadota bacterium (assembly GCA_039026175.1). Lineage (GTDB taxonomy): Bacteria > Pseudomonadota > Alphaproteobacteria > Rhodobacterales > Rhodobacteraceae > Thermohalobaculum. The sequence goes on along the minus strand of JBCCMW010000110.1, from coordinate 7,285 downwards.
CGAAGCCCGCGGCCAGCGCGTTGGCGGCGGCTTGGCGGTAATCCTCGACCAGCCGCGGCAGCTCCTCGGTCTCCAGCGCCCGGGGGGTCGAGACGTCGGTCATGCCGGTCTCGATAAAGGTCTGCGCCTCGGCCCGCACGGCGGACGGGGCGACCGGCGCCTGCCCGCCCGGCTGCAGCGAGGTGTGGCTGATGCGGCCGACGTGCCACAGCTGCAGCCAGATGCGGCCGCCCGCCGCGTGCACCCGATCGGTGATCGCGCACCAGCCCGCGACGTGGGCAGGCGTATGGATGCCGGGCGTGTTGATATAGCCCTTGCCCTCGGCGCTTATCTGGGTCGCCTCGGTCAGGATCAGCCCGGCCGAGGCGCGCTGGGCATAGTAGTCGGCCGCGTGGGCCCAGGGCGTGCCGTCGGCGTGGGCGCGGTTGCGCGTCAGCGGCGCCATCAGCACGCGGTTGGGCAGGATCGAGGGGCCGAGGGCGAGCGGGGTAAAGAGGATCGAGCGATCGGACATCGAGAACTCCCGTCGGGGTGAGCGGCTGCCGCCGGCGCCGGCGCACGGCCCGGCAGGCCCCGCCCCAGCCCCGGACCAGGCCGGTTGAGGCGCACCTAAGGCCTCGCTCGGTCTGCGAGAGGGTCGCCGCGCGCATAGCCGCCATGCACCCGATGCTCGGCGCCGCCCTGGTGGGCCGCGCGCGCATCCCCCAGGGTTGCCATCGGCTACCGATCCGGCCGCTGGGCTGGGTACCGGCGCCGATCGGTGATGAACTCGTGCGTCGAGGCCAGCCACACCCCCCGATCCGGAGGCCCCGATGACGCTCTCTCGCCCCGCCGCATCCGCATCGCGCCCACGGCGCCGGTCGCAACGCCGCGCGCCGCTCTATGCGGCCGGCGCGCTGATCGCCGCCACCCTGGTGGCCGCCACCCCGCCGGCCGCGGCCCAGGACCAGGCCGCCAACGCGCGCGCCACGCCCGAAGCCGCGAGCGGGCGCACGCCCAAACCGCTGCTCACCGCCGCGCGCGACGCCGTGGTCGCCGCCCATCCGCTGGCCACTGCCGCAGGCGACGCCATCCTGGCCGAGGGCGGCAGCGCCGCAGACGCCGCGATCGCCACCCTGCTGGCCCTCAACGTGGTCGAGCCGCAATCCTCGGGTCTCGGCGGCGGCGCCTTTGCGCTGGTGCACGACCCCGAGGACGGGCTCACCAGCTACGACGGGCGCGAGACGGCGCCGACCGCCGCAGGTCCCGACCTGTTCCTGGTCGACGGCGCGCCGCTCTCGTTCTGGACCGCGGTCGCCTCGGGGCGCTCGGTCGGCACGCCCGGCCTCGCCGCGCTGATGGCAAGGCTGCACGAACGCCACGGCCGGCTGCCCTGGGCGCGCCTCGTCGAACCCGCGCTCGCCCTCGCGCGCGACGGGTTTGCGGTGTCGCCCCGCCTGGCCGCATCGGTCGCCGCGACGGCCGAGCGGCTGGCCGGCACCGACGCCGCTGCCCTGTTCCTGCCCGACGGCCAACCGCTCGCGGTCGGCGAGACGTTCCGCCAGCCCGCCCTCGCCGTCACGCTGGCGACGCTGCAGGCCGAAGGTCCCACAGCCTTTTACCGCGGCACCATCGCCCAGGCGGTGGTAGCCGGCACCCGGACGGGCGACCTGCCGGGCACGCTGTCGCTCGACGATCTCGCCGGCTACCGCGTGGTCGAACGCGCACCCGTCTGCCTGACCTACCGCGCGGCGTGGAGGGTATGCGGCATGGGCCCGCCCTCCTCGGGCGCCACGACGGTGGGCCAGATCCTGGGCCTCATGGACGGCGGGGCTGCCCCGGCGCCGGGCAGTGCCGCCGCCGCGCACCTGTTCGCCGAGGCCTCGCGCCTCGCCTACGCCGACCGCGCGCTGTATCTGGGCGATCCCGACCATGTCGATGTGCCTACGGCCGGGCTGCTGGACCGCGGCTACCTGGCGGCGCGGCGCCGCCTGATCGACCCAGCCCGCGCGGCCGAAGGGGCTGCCGCACCCGGCACCCCGCCCGAGCGCGAGGGCCGCCGCCGCGCCCCGGACGCTACGCTCACCGACAACGGCACCACCCACCTCTCGGTGGTCGATGCCGACGGTATGGCGATCGCGCTGACCGCCTCGATCGAACAGGCGTTCGGCTCGGGCCGGATGGCGGCGGGGTTCCTGCTCAACAACGAGCTCACCGACTTCGCCTTTGCGCCCACCGGCCCGGGCGGCGCGCCCAAGGCCAACGCCCCCGGGCCCGGCAAGCGGCCGCGCTCGTCGATGGCGCCCACCATCGTCTATGCCCTGGGCGGGCCCGACCGGCCGCGGCTGGTGCTGGGATCGCCCGGCGGCTCGCGCATCCCCGAGTATGTTGCTGGCGCGCTGATCGCGATGCTCGACGACGGCGCCGATGCGGCCCAGGCGGCCGCCCGCGGCCATGTCTCGCACCGCAACCGCGACCGCCTCGTGCTGGAGGCCGAGGCCCACCCGGCAGCGCTCGCCGAGGCGCTGGCCGGCTACGGCCACACGGTCGAAACGGCAGCGATGACGTCCGGCCTGCACATCATCGCCATCGGCGCGGACGACGCGCTGAGCGCCGGCGCCGACCCCCGCCGCGAGGGTAGCGCCCTCGGCCGCTAGAGCAGCGCCTCGCGGGTGGGTGGTCACCACACGCCCCCGGCCGCCCTCCAACGCCAACGCCCCGGCCCCCGGCGAGCGAGCAGGCAGAGCCAGCCGGGCAGGGGATCGGGCGAGGGCCACAGCGCAACGGCTGCGGCACAAGGGCTTTGGGGCGGGTCAAGGATCGCGCAGCGACGGGCGCATGCCCGCTTGTCCTTGACGCGCGCCAAAGCCCGAACACGCTCCGACAGAAGCCCCTCGGGCTTCTCCCCAGCCCACCCCGCATCGCCGGCCCGGCAGCACCGCACCCGCGGCCGCGCGACCGAACCGGCCCAAGCCGCACCCCCGCTACCAGCATCGCGGCGACCAGCCGCGATTCCGTTTGGTCGGTCGTGCGCTGCCGGCGGGCGGGCCGCGGGATCAGGTGGTCTTGGACTGCGGCCGCAGGCGCGCGACCCGGGCGCTGGGCACGCGGTGCACCTCGACCCCGGTGAACACGTGCAGCGTGTTCAGATCGTGGTCCACCACGGCGTGGTCCGACACCCAGCCGCCCATCACCAGATAGGTGCGCAGGAGCGGCGGCATCCGCTTCATCGCGGTCTTGAGATCGGGCTTCTTGAACCGCAACGCCGTGGCAAAGCGGAACACCTTGGGCGCTTTGACCCGCGGCAGCCAGCGCTTGGGCGCCAGGTGCTTTTCCTTCAACAGCGCAAAGGCATCGGCGTATTCGCCATCGTCGACCCCGTTGAACGAGGAGCAGCCGAACAACAGGGCGATGCCGCGTTTCTCGACAAAGTCCGACAGGCCGGCCCAGGCGACGCGCAGGATGTTGGGATCCTTCCACTCGGGGTGGATGCAGAACCGCCCCATCTCCAGCATCCGGTCGGGATAGGCTTTCAGCGCCGACAGCTCGTAGTACTTGGCGGCATAGGACCCGTCGATGCCGGCCCCGCTCTCGAACTCCTGCATCCGAAAGCAGCAGACCAGCGTCTTGGAGCGCGTATCCTCGACCATCATATGCCAGCAATGCGGATCGAACTCGTCGGCATCCAGCGCTGCCCCGGCGTCCGCCACGATCTGCCCGCGGTTACCCCGGAAACTCAGCCAGCGCAGCCGCTGGCAACGGCGGAGATCGTCGCCGCTGCCCGCGAGACGCGCGGCATATCTGCCCAATCCGAACATGCACCCTCCGAGCCATTCAGGCGATCGGTCGCGCATCGCAGGGCCCCCACCCCGGATGCCACGCCGCATATTTCGGCCTATATAGAGAGCGAGCAGTGACATGACGATGACGCTAATGCCGGAGAAGCCACGATGAGGGACACGACCGCCGCAAAATCGCCGCCACTGGGCGAGTTCGACGTCGAGGCCCCCGACGCCAAGCTGGTCCGCAGCGACGCCGAGTGGCGCGCGCACCTGTCGCGCGAGGCCTATCGCGTAACCCGCCGCAAGGGGACCGAGCGCCCGTTCACGCACGACAATTTCCCCAAGGCGCCGGGCACGTTCGCCTGCGTCTGCTGCGGCGTGCCGCTGTTCGTGGCCGAGCACAAGTTCGACAGCGGCACCGGCTGGCCCTCGTTCTGGGCGCCGGTCAGCGAAACGGCGATCGAGGAGCACGAAGACAATTCGTGGTTCATGCGCCGGACCGAGGTCGTGTGCGCGCGCTGCGATGCGCACCTCGGCCATGTGTTCCCCGATGGGCCCGAGCCGACGGGCCTGCGCTACTGCATCAACGGCGTCGCGCTCACCTTCGTGCCCGACGGCGACGACGCCTGATTGCCAGCCCACGACCGGCGCGCCTGCCACGCGGCGCACCACCGGTGCGCGCCTGCCAAGCGTCGCGCCACCGATCTACGCTTTCGAAGCGTCGCGCCGCAGGGGCGGGGCTTGCCCGGCGCACCGGCGCGCTCGGGTCAGGCCCTGGCCGTCACCAGCCAGGTGCGCGCGCCCAGCACGACCGCAAACCCCAGATCGCTCTCTTCGACATGGGGCGCCAAGGCCCGGGCCAGCGCCTCGGCCACGGCGGCTGTGATGCGGGGCCGGTCGTCGGGCGCGACCAGCGCCAGGCGACGCGCCACCGTGCCGATTTCGGTCATGAACGCGACGGCGCGCGCGACGGCGGCGGCGACCTGATCGTCGGCCCCGGGCGCCGCAGCATTAGGGGCGGCAGGCTGATCGGGGGCGGCGGCCAGCACCAACCGGTGTTCGTGCGCCGTCCACGCGACGTCGCTAAAGCCGGCCGCGCGCAGGATCGGCGCAAAGTAATCGGGATCGGCCCAGCCGAACGGGCCTGGCGCGCCGGGCGGCGTCGGCTCGGGCGGGCCCATCACCTCGGCCGCTGCCCGCGCCGGCACGCCGGCCCAGGGGTTCTCGCCCGGCGGACCGAACACCGTGGCCACCAGCGGCGCACCCGGCGCCAGCGCGCGGTGCAGGTTGGCAAAGGCCGACACAGGCTCGGCGAAGAACATCACGCCCATACGGCTGAACAGCGCGTCGAAGGCGGCGGGCTCGAACCGATGCGCGCCCGCGTCCGCCTCCAGCACCGCCGCCTGGTCGAACCCCGCAAGGACCCCGCGGGCGTGGGCCACCAGTTCGGCCGAGACGTCGACGCCCAGCACCCGGCCGGTCGGGCCCACCGCCTCGGCAATACGGCGGGTGGTGGCCGCGCCGCCGCAGCCTATGTCCAACACGCGCTGGCCGGGCTGGGCCGCCAGTGCCGCAAGGCCAACGTCGCCGATGGGGGCGAGTTGGCGCTCCATGGTCGCAACGCGCGCGGCCCAGCGCTGGCCCAGCGCCCCGGCCCAGCCGGCGCCGTCGCTGGCCAGCGCATCGGCCGATCCAGGCTGCGCGCTCCCTTGGCCCATGTCCGCCTCCGCCATACCTTTCGCGGTTCCTACACGCCGGAGGCCCCATGGACATCCCCTCGCCCGGTCGCGGTCAAGCGGCAAACCGCGATGCCCGGCCATCGCAGGGGCGCAGCAGCGCGCCGTCGGCGGCCCCGGCCACTGAGCCAGGCGCGCAGAGAGGCGCAGCGCCAACACCAGGACCGGCATTGGCGGGCGAGCCGCCGATCGACGACGCATCGCGCTTCGGCGATGTCGAGACCTGGGTCTTCGACATGGACAACACGTTGTACCCGGCGGGCCTGGGCCTGATGCAGCAGATCAACGCGCGCATCGCCGAGTTCATCATGCGCGAACTGGGCGTCGACCGCGCCCGGGCGCAAGACGTGCGCAATCGCTACTACCGCCGCTACGGCATCACACTGACCGGTCTGGCCCGCCATCACGGCGTGCTGCCCGAGCGGTTTCTGAACGAGGTGCACGACATCGACCTGTCGGCACTCCGCCCCGATCCGGCGCTGCAGCAGGCGCTGGCGCGGCTGGGAGCCATGCCCGGGCGACGCCTGGTGGTGCACACCAACGCAGCGCGGGTCCACGCCGATCGGGTGCTGAGCCAGGCAGGGCTCGCCGGTGCGTTCGATGCGGTCTACGCGATCGAGGACAAGGATTTCACGCCGAAGCCGCGGCCCGAGGCCTACATGCGGGTGATCGACGCCGCAGCCTTCGCGCCGACCCGTGCCGCAATGATCGAGGATACGCTGGCCAACCTCAAGGCGCCCAAGGACCTCGGGATGGGCACGGTATGGCTGACGGGCGAGACCCGCCAGGCCGCCGATGCCCATGTCGACCGGCGGATCGACGCCCTGGCGCCCTTCCTCGCCGCACTGACCTGATCGCCCGAAGGGCCCGGAACCCAAGCGCCGAAGGCGCCTTCGGCGTATTGGGTTCCGGGTCCTTCGGACGCGGTTGCGGAGGGGCCGGTCAGATCTCGACCGTCTCCATCACCGCCGGCGCGATCACCCGGGTGGGCGCCACGGCGCGGGCGAACAGGTCGGCGTCCTGTTCGAGCAGCGGGAAGGTGGCATAGTGACAGGGGATCACAGCCTCGAACGCAAAGAACCTGCGGCACGCCCAGGCCGCCCGCGCGCTGTCCATCGTGAAATGCCCGCCGATCGGGACCAGCGCGTGGCTCGGCCGGTGCAGCTCGGCCAGCACGCCCATGTCGGCCATCACGTCGGTGTCGCCCATGGCATAAAGCACCGTCTCGCCCGCCTGGATCATGTAGCCGGCTTCGGCCCCGGTGTAGACGGGCGCGCCGTCCGGGCCGGCGGCCGACGAGGAGTGCACAGCATTCACCATCGTCACCCGCGCATCGCCAAGGCTGACAGTGCCGCCCTTGTTGAAGCCGATACCCTCGACGCCGCCGTCCGCGGTCACCCAGCTCACCCAGTCGTAGATGCCGACCAGCGGCACGCCGCACTCTACGGCGACCGTCTTGGCCTCGCTCGCATGGTCGCCATGGCCGTGGGTGACGAGCACATGGGTCGCCCCCGCCACGGCGACGGCGCGCTGGTCGTCGGGGAAGGCCGGATTGCCGTCGAGCCACGGATCGAGGAGCAGCACTGCCGAACCGGTCTCGATCCGGAAACTCGCGTGGCCGAGCCAAGTGATTTTCATGCGGCGCTTGCCCCGTCGCTAGCCTGAAGATGGCGGACCGGCCCGCCCCAGCCCCATCTTGCGACATCCGCGACCCCGAGCAAGACCGACGGCACACCATAGGGCACGCGCGCAAGGCCTGGATCGCAGTGGCGGCCGGAGGCCCCGGAT
>JBCCMW010000109.1:0-10879 GCA_039026175.1 Pseudomonadota bacterium | reverse complement strand
TACATCTCGGCCGGCAAGCCCCTTAGTGCAGAAACTTGTGGAGCGTGCTCCGCGATGCGGGGCGCAACGTGTCCGGTTCCCTTCGCTGGTGCAGGTGCGCTCTGTGCTGGCCGCCTTGGGCGCCGGCTATACCCGGATATGCCCCCGGCCCAGCCCCGAGGAATGCCTCGCCGGCTGACGTCGCAGAAGAGGGCCAGGTTTTCCGGGGAAACCCCCTCAACGCATCACATCGACAATCGGGCTTGATGCTGCCGCGCTTGCGACAATGGCCTGGCATTCATCTTTCATCGCCTATTCCGGGGCGGCCGCTCGGTGTCTGCTGCCAGCGTCGCGAGGAGCAGAGGACCGAGCGAGCGGCCCGGGATCTGGCGTCGGCCGGACGCTCGTTCGCTGTGCTTCGGTCGTCGGCGCGTGTCCGTTGGCGATGAGGTCAGGAGCGCGTGGCGGTCCCCAACCGGACGCTCGTTCGCCCGCTCCTGGCCGCCCGCTGCTGAGCGACGACCGGGTCGCGTCAGGCGCGGGCGAATCGGGTACGGAGGGTGGCGAGCACAGGGGCGAGCGCTGCGAAGGGGCGCCACGGTGCGTCGCGCCGGCGGACCAAGACCACGATGTACCAGGCGGCGATCAGGCTGAGGATCGCCTCGAGCGAGAAGATCGCGCCCTGCAGACCGGTGTATTGCTTGGCCTCGACGAAGGTCACGGCGGCCAGCAGGGCGTAGAGCCCCGCGCCCAGCACCGGGTCGCGCCGCCGCGCACCGATCAGCGCCACCCACGTCAGCGCGGTCTGAACAGAGAGAAACAGCGCCATCGGCCAGCCCGACGGGTCGGGGCCCAGCAGCGTGAGCGGCACCAGCAGCACGAGGAACGCGATCTGGATTTTGAGCGCGCGCTCGACCACGCGGTCGGCGAACCCCCGGGCATGGATCGACGCGAAGTTCTGCGCGCCGCGCGCAAGGACCGCCCCCAGCTGCCGCGCTCTCTGCTCGATCGACTTTCTGTCCATCGCTGCCCTGCCTTTCATCCCTTTGCCGTCTGCTGTCCGCGGCCCGCGACACCAACGCGCGGCAGGCGCCGAGGCGGCTGTCACGGCACCCGACCACTCACCTTTGACGCGCAGGCGCGGCTTCTCATCCCGCCGCATCCCGCCGCGCGGACGCGTGTTCCCACGGGTGGCAGAACGGTTGAGGGATGGCCGAATTATCGCACCTGACGGGATGAAACGCCCGACCGGCTCGTCGGATGGAGGTCGACCGTCACCGGTCAGACAGCGTCGAAGCGCGCTCCGGGAAGGGGAAGACATGGATGTTGTGACGATCGCCGTGACCACGCTCGGCTCGCCCATGCTGGTGTTCTTCCTGTTGGGTGTCGTCTTCGCCGCCCTGGCGCGCGACCTGCAGATGCCGCCCGCTTTCTCGCGGGTGCTGGCGGCGTTGCTGCTGTTCGGCATCGGCGTCAAAGGCGGCGCGGCCATCGGCACCGTGGGGTTCGGCCCCGACGTGGCGACCGCGATCGCCGCGGGCGTGGCGCTATCGGTGGCGATGACGGCCCTGGCCTTCTATGCGCTGCGCGCGTCGGTTTCGCTCAATACCGTCGATGCGGCGGCGCTGGCTGCGCACTATGGCTCGATCTCGATCGTGACGTTCGGGACGATGACGGTGGTGCTGCTGGCCAAGGGCATCGCCTTTGACGGCTGGATGATGGCGCTGGCGGCGATGATGGAATTGCCGGCCGTGTTGACAGCGCTGGTGCTGGCGCGCTTCGCCGTGCAGCCAGCGCCGGCCGAGACGGCAGGCCTGCAGGGCGGTGTCGCCGTGGCCGGCGGCGGGCGGCTGGCGCTGGGAGGCGGCGACGGCGGGCGCTCGATGCTGGAGACCTGTCTCAAGGCGCTGGGCGACCGGGGGCTGCACCTGCTGCTGGGCGCCTTTGCGCTGGGTTGGCTGGCGGCGCTGGTGGGGGCCGACTGGAAGCTGGACGTCCAGTACGGGCTGTTCCCGGCGGTGCTGTGCATCTTTATGCTGGATCAGGGCCTGTTCCTCGGCCGCCGGCTGCTTCGGCTGGTGCGCCGGTTCGACCCGCGCCTGGCGCTGTTTGCCGTGATGATGCCGCTGGTCGGCGGGGCGCTGGGTCTGATCACGGGCGCTGCGCTGGGCATGGCGGCGGGTAACGTCGCGCTGTTGGCGACGCTTGCGGCTTCGGCCAGCTATCTGGCTGCCCCGGCGGTGACGCGCGCGGCGCTGCCGGGGGCGCGGCCCGAGATCTATCTGACTTTCCCGCTCTGCCTGACGCTGCCGTTCAACCTGATCGTGGGCCTGCCGCTGTACCTGGCCGGCGCGCTGTGGCTCGCCCACTGACGGAGATCCCCATGCTGCACGACCAGACGCTTGCGGCGCGTGGTCTCCATGACCAGGGCGCCGACAAGCCGCCCGTCGCGCGTGCCCCAAGCCATGTGGAGAGGGGCGGCGAAGCCAGCCCCTGCCGCGCCGGCCCCGCGATGGGCCTAATCCTGGCGATGGCGGCAGCGCTCGCGGCCTTGGCGCTGGGGACGGCGCTGCCCGCCACCGCCAGCGGCCAGGCGCTGGAGATCGCGCTGCCCTGGGTGCCGCAGCTCGGCATCACGCTGGCCTTCCGGCTGGACGGGCTGTCGATGATCTTTGCGCTGACGATCTCGGCCTTCGCGACGGTGATCGCGGTCTATGCCCAGCGCTATCTGGTGGGGCATCGCCATCTGGGCCGGTTCTTCCTGTACCTCGGCCTCTTTACCGTCGCGATGCTCGGGCTGGTGCTCGCCGACGACGTGATCGTGCTGTTCGTCTTCTGGGAGCTGACGACGGTGTCGTCGTTCCTGCTCGTGGGCTTTTCGCACAGCGCCGACAAAGCACGGCGCAACGCGTGGCAGGGGCTGCTGATCACCGGCGCGGGCGGGTTGGCGCTGTTGGCGGGCCTGGTGCTGCTGGCCAGCGCCGCGGGCACCACGCGGCTGTCGGCGATCACGACCACGCCGGGGCTGGTCGAGCATGCGCTGTATCCGGCGATCCTGGCGCTGATCCTGCTGGGCGCGTTCACCAAATCGGCGCAGATCCCGTTCCACATCTGGTTGCCGGGCGCGATGGCCGCGCCCACCCCGGTGAGCGCGTTTCTGCACTCGGCCACCATGGTCAAGGCGGGCGTCTACCTGGTCGCGCGCCTGCACCCCGCGCTGTCGGCGGGCGAGGCGTGGACGCTCTCGCTCTCGATTGCGGGGGCGGCGACGATGGTGATGGCCGGCGTGCTGGCGCTGCGCCAGACCGACCTCAAGCTGGCGCTGGCCTACACGTCGATCATGGCGCTGGGGTCGCTGATGATGTTCCTGGGCGCCGAGGCGACGGTCGCCATCGCCGCCGCGATGACGTTCCTGCTGGTGCATGCCCTGTACAAGGCCGCCCTGTTCCTGGCGGTGGGCTGCGTCGAAAAGGGCACAGGCACGCGCGAGATCGCCCAGCTGGGCGGGCTGTGGCGGCGAATGCCGCTGACCTCGGCCGCGCTGGTGCTGGCGGCGGGGTCGATGGCCGGTTTCCCGCCGTTTCTGGGCTTCATCGGCAAGGAGCTCAAGTACGAGGGCGCGCTCGCCATCGCCGAGGAGCCTTGGCCCATGGCCACGGCCGCCGTGGTGGCCAACGCCTGCATGGTCGCGCTGACGCTGGTGATCATCCTGCGCGTGGTTTTCGGCCCGCTCCGCGAGACGCCGAAGCTGCCGCGCGAAGTGCCCGTGGCGCTGTGGCTGCCGCCGCTGGCGCTGGCCAGCCTCGGCCTGGTGTTCGGCGTGGCGCCCGACGTGGTGGGCGAGGCGCTGGTGCAGCCTGCCGTCGTGTCGGTGCTGGGTCGGCCCGAGACGGTGGCGCTGAAGCTGTGGCACGGGATCAACGTGCCGCTGGCGATGAGCATCGCGACCGTGGCCCTGGGCGTGCTGCTCTATGCCCTGCACCGCGGGCTGAAGGTTGCGCTGGCGCGGCTGCCGGCGCTGGCCGACAGCGCGTGGGACGGGCTGCTGGCCGGTATTGCCGGCGGCTTCGCGGCGCTGACCCGGGTGATGCAGCCGGGCTCGCTCAGCATCTACCTGTCGATCACGCTGGCCGCGATGGTCGCGCCTGCGCTGGCCTGGGTGGCGCTGTCGGGCTGGCAGTGGGGCTGGGCCGTGCCGTCCCTCGCCGCCATTGAGCCCACGGCCGCGGGCGCGGCGGTGCTGGTCGCGGTCGGCACGATCATGGCGGCGGTTGCGGCCCGGCGCATGGTGGCGCTGGGCGGGCTGGCGGGCGTCGGCACTGGGCTTGCGATGCTGTTCGCTGTCTTCGGCGCGCCCGACGTCGCAATGACCCAGCTACTGGCCGACGTGTTGCTGGTCGTCCTGATCGCCGCCGTCATGGCCCGCCTGCCGGACCTGATGCATCGCCGCCGTCGGCCGGTGGCCGATTTCGTCGTCGCCGCGTTGGTAGGCGTGGCGGTCACGGCCGTCACGCTGGCCGCGACCTCGGGCGTGCTGGATCGCAGCGTCTCGGACGCGATGGTCGCGCTCAGCGTGCCCGAAGCCTTTGGGCGCAACGTTGTCAACGTGATCCTGGTCGACTTCCGCGCGCTCGACACCTTTGGCGAGATCGTGGTGGTCGGGGTCGCCGCGGTCGCCGCGCTCGCCATCATCCGTCAGAGGAGCCGCGCGCGATGAGCACCCCCATTCTCAAGGCCGCGGCCCGCGTGCTGGTCGCGCTGATGCTGGTCGTGTCGCTGTACCTGCTGGTGCGCGGGCACAACGAGCCGGGCGGCGGCTTTATCGGCGGGCTGATCGCCGCCGCCGCGATCGCGGTGCTGGTCGTCAGCCATGGCGAGGCGACGGCGCGGCGCGCGCTGCGGCTGGATCCGGCCGAGATCATGGCCATCGGGATCGGCGCGGCGCTGCTGTCGGGGCTGATGTCGGCGCTGTGGGGCGAGGCGCCCTTCACCGGGCTCTGGCTCCTGCTGGGCGCCGACGGCGGCGGCAAGGGCGTGCCGCTGTCGACCGTCCTGCTGTTCGATATCGGCGTCTGGCTGACCGTGCTGGGTGCTGTGTCGGCGCTGGTGCTGGCGCTGGACGGTACGGCCGACCAAGCGGTCGAGCCGCGCGCGGGGGAGGAAGACTGATGGAGACGCTGCTTGCGCCGCTGGCCGGGCTGATGGCCGCTGCGGGGGTCTGGCTCATGCTGTCGGGCCACATGCTGCGCGTGGTGTTCGGCATCGCGCTGCTCGGCTCGGCCGCCAACCTGGTGGTGTTCGTCGGCGGGCGGCTGACCGAGGGTGCGGCCCCGCTGATCGCCCCCGGCGCCGCTCTGCCCGACGCCGCGACCGCCAATCCGCTGCCCCAGGCGCTGGTGCTGACGGCCATCGTGATCGGCTTCGGCTTCGCGGCCTTCGCGCTGTCGCTGGCAGTGGCAGCGCACCGGCGGCTGGGCACGGTGGATACCGAGGCGATGCAGGTGGCCGAGGCCGCGCCGGCCGCCCCGCGCCAGCACACCGCAGCCCCCGCGGCCGGCCCGGCCGTCGAACCGCCAGCCGCCCCCCCGCCCGGACGCGAGGCTGCGGCATGAGCTGGCTGCTCGTCGTACCGCTGATCGCCTGCGCACTGGGGGCGTTCGTCGTGCTGGCCATGCTGGCCGCCGACCGTGCCCGCCCGGCCCCCCAATCCGGCCCGCAGGGTACCGCTACCGGGCCCGCCACCGCCGCATCGCGCGACCGGGCCCCCGGCCCGGGATCGCAGAGCGAGGAGACACCGTCGTGAGCTGGACCATCGCCCTGCCGCTGTTGATCCCGTTCGCGGGTGCCGTGCTGGCGCTGCTGGCACCGCGGCTGGACCTGCGGCCTGCCGCAGTGGGCGTGGTCACCGCGGGCCTGCACCTGATGGCCTCGGTGCATCTGGCCTTTGCCGTGGCCGAGGACGGCGTGATCGCCAGCGGTATGGGCGGCTGGGCGGCCCCGGTGGGCATCGTCCTGGTGGCCGATGCGCTGGCCGCGATCATGGTCGCCGTCACCGGGATGATGGGCCTGTCGATCGCCGTCTATGCCGCCGCCGACATCGACGGCGCCCGCTCCCGCTCGGGCTGGCACGCGCTCTATCTGGTGCTGATCGGCGGCGCGACTGGCGCGTTCCTGACCGGCGACCTCTTCAACCTCTACGTCTGGTTCGAGGTGATGCTGATCGCCTCGTTCGGGCTGATGGTGCTGGGGGGGACGCGCGCGCAGCTCGACGGTGCCGTCAAGTACATGGTGCTCAACATCGTGGCCACGATCTCGTTCCTCGCCGCGGTGGGGCTGATCCACGCGCTGGCCGGCACGCTGACGATGGCCGACCTGCCGGGCCGGTTGGCGGCAGCCGACGCACCGTTGGCCGAGGGGGCGGCCGCGTTCCTGCTGTTCGGCGCGCTGGCCGTCAAGGCGGGGCTGTTCCCGATGTGGTTCTGGTTGCCCGCGGCCTATCATACGCCGCCCGTGGCGGTGACCGCGATCTTTGCCGCGCTGCTCACCAAGGCCGGGCTCTACGCGATGATGCGCGTCGGCCTGCTGGTGTTTCCCGACGTGCCGCTGCAGGCGGTGCTGCTGCCCATCGCGGTGCTGACCATGGTGCTGGGCGTGATCGGCGCCGCGGCGCAGCGCGAGGTGCATCGTATCCTGTCGTTCCACATTCTGAGCCAGGTCGGCTACATGGCGCTCGGCCTGGCGCTGGCGACGCCGCTCGCGCTGGCGGGGGCGATCCTCTACATGGTGCACAACATCGTGGTTAAGGCGGTGCTGTTTCTGATCGCCGGGATCGGGCGGCGGCTGACCGGCAGCTTCGATCTGGCGCGCAGCGGTGGGCTCTACGCCGCCTCGCCGGCACTCTCGGCGCTGTTCCTGCTGGCCGCGCTGGCGATGGCCGGGCTGCCGCCATTCTCGGGCTTCTGGGGCAAGCTGACACTGGTCCAGGCGGGGGTCGAGGTCGAGAGCTGGATCGCGGTCGCCGCCGTTCTGGGCGTCGGGCTCTTCACGCTCTACTCGATGACCAAGATCTGGCTGAACGGCTATCTCAAGCCGCACCCCGACGGCCGCGCGCGGGGGCTCGACGCGCTGCCGGCCCAGGCGCGGGGGCTGCTGGTCGCGCCCGCGGTGCTGCTGGTCGGCGTGTCGCTGGCGATGGGGCTCTGGCCTCAGCCGTTTATCGCCGCAGCCGAGGCTGCCGCCGCCGGCCTGACGGACCACAGCGCCTATGTCGCCGCCGTGATGGGAGAAGGGGCATGAACGTCTTTGCCGTCAACCTGCTGCTGGCCGGCGCGTGGGGCGCTCTGGCGGCCGATTGGTCGGTGACCAGCCTGGCCATCGGATACCTGCTGGGCTTTGCCGCGCTCTGGGTGGTGCGCCCGTTGTTCCCGGACGACGGCTACTTTCTGCGCGTGCCGCGGCTGATCCGGCTGGTCGCGGTGTTCCTGCGCGAGCTGATCATGTCGTCGCTGCGCGTGGCGTGGGACGTGCTGAGCCTGCGGCCCCGCTCGCGCCCCGGCATCATCGCGGTGCCGATGCGGGCGCGCGGCGAGACCGAGCTGCTGGTCGTCTCGAGCCTGGTGACGCTGACGCCGGGCACGCTCAGCCTCGATCTCTCGGACGACGGCGAGACGCTGTACGTGCACGCGATGTTCGCCGACGACCCGGACGGTTTGCGCGCCGAGATCCGCGACACGTTGGAGACCCCTGTGCTGGAGGCGCTGTCATGACGCTGCTCACCCTGGCCGCGGATGTCGCGAGCTGGATCCTGCTGGTCGCGGCAGCGCTGACGCTGGTGCGGCTGGTGCTGGGGCCCACGGTGGCCGACCGGGCGGTGGCGATCGACATGCTCTCGGTCCTGACGGTGGGCTTTGCGGGCCTGCGCGCCGTCGCGGCCGAGGAGGTCGCGTATCTGGACATCGCGCTGGTGCTGGCGATCGCGGGCTTCCTGGGCACGCTCGCCTTTGCGCGCTTTATCATGCGTCGCCACGCTGGCCGGCCCGCAGCCGCCGACACGGCGACACGGCCCGCAGGCACCGTGGCGCCCAACCCGGCGAGGGCCGAGGCATGAGCGCGTTGATCGAAACCGCCAGCCTGGGCGAGATCGTCGCCTCGGCCGTGCTGATCGTAGGGGCGCTGTTCGCGCTGGTCGCGGGGATCGGGCTGCTCCGCCTCGGCGATGTGTTCATGCGCATGCATGCGTCCACCAAGGCAGGCACGCTGGGTGTGGGTCTGATCATGCTGGGCGCGGCGGTCGGGTTCGACGACGGCTGGGCCGTCGCCCGGGCGGCCGGTGCCTTTGTGTTCCTGGTGCTGACGGCGCCGGTGGCCGCCCACATGATCGGGCGCGCGGCGTATCTGGCGCGCGTTCCGCTCTCGCCCGCGACGCTGGTCGACGAACGCCGCGCGCACGAGCGACGGGGCTGAAGAAGCGCACTGCCGCCATTCTTCGTACGCCGGCCCGTTTTGACGGCCCTCACCGGACGGATACTTTTTTTCTGTCCCGGACCCTGGACCTCGGACCCCGGACCCCTGCCGCAGGCACGAAAAAACCCGCCCTCGCAAGGGCGGGTTTCTCAGCGTTCCCCCACACTCGGATGCTCGATTAGCGGTCCACCAGGCGCGAGACGTGGGAGGCGACCATGCTGACATCGGCGCCAGGACTTTCCTCGAGCACGGCCCAGGAAAATCCGTTGTTTTGCCAGTAGCTGGCGTAGGTCTTGCCCATGTGCACCAGCTTCAGCTCCTTGCTGCCCGACACCTGCTGTTTGCCAAACACCAGGCTGACGCGGTCGCCACGGTCGTTTTCGTACATCACCTGGGCCATGGGACCCTCGGACCCAGCCAGCAGACGACCCCCGACCAGGCCGAAGCCCAGCTCCTCGAGATGCGGGATCATCGCCGCCTCGCCCAGCCGGTCCGAGAACCAACGCGCCATCGCGGCCTCGTCCTTGGCGGTGAACTCGACGGGGTGAAAGGTGTCGGGCGCGAAGACCTCGTGCGCACCGGCGGCGTCGGCAACGAAGCTCGGCACGCCCTGCGTCACCTCGGCCATCACCATGGTGTTGCGACCGTTCTTGGCCGTGGTCGACTTCACATAGGCGCCGTGGCCGATCCATCCGCCGGCGACCAGCGCCATGCTGGCGGCCACACCCGCACCGACGCGCCCGATCATCCGGCGCTGCGTGCGCCGCTGCACGCGCTGGCCCAGCTTCTCGGCCAGCGCGGCGGTGGCGGCGTCGTCGCCCTCGGGCTCGCTCACGGCCCGCAGCGCCGCGATATCCCCCATCATCTGCGCCATGCGCACACGCAGGGCGGCATCGGCCTCGATCGCCGCGGCAATGCGCACCGTCTCGTCCTCGTTCAACTCGCCGTCGCAGAACGCATTCAGCTCGGCGTCGGTCACCGATCCCGGTGTCGTCGTGTCCATGTCGTTGGTCATCGCATACCTCTATCGGCCGATGCGTCGCCGCTGCTGCGGCTCGTCCAGCCCCCCAACACCACGGCTCTTCGAGCCGAATTCCATCGCGGCACGGATGGCCGCGCGGCCGCGCGAGATGCGCGACATGAGGGTCCCGAGCTTGACGCCCAGGATCTCGGCGGCGTCGGCGTAGGACACGCCGTCCAGAGCGACGAGGACGATAGCCTCGCGCTGCTCCTCGGGCAGGTCGTCGAGCGCTGCGAGCGTCTGCCCCAGTTCGACCACGTGCTCCTGCCGCGCCGCGACACGATCCTCGCCGAAGTCGCGTTCCTCCAGCAGCTCGCGACGCCTGGCATCCTGCCGCCGACGCGAGCGATGGAAGTTGACGAGGATCTGGCAAAGCCAGGTGCCGAGAGAAGACTGACCGCGGTAGCTGTCAAACTTGGCGAGCGCGCGCAGGAGGGTTTCCTGCACCAAATCGTCGGCTTCAGCGTGGTTACGCGTGAGCATTTGCGCAAATCGCCGAAGCTTTGGGATCTCTTGCTCGACCGCGTGGACACCACGTCTTCTTCCCAGCATCTCGCTTCCCGAGCCCAGCAGAAACTCCAGGCCCGCATGTACGATGCGCGGGTACCGGTCTTCATCCCCAGAAATCGCTGCGGGCGGCAAAAAAACCGTCCGGTGTTGGGGGGCAGGTGAACCGGGGTCAGGGAATTGCAACCGCCGGGACGGATTTGTGCAGATTCTTGGGATGAACTGCGGCGCTCGCCCGTCACACCCTCGCAGCCGACGAATTGGGCTGCTCCGGAACGCCGGAAGATCGGCTGCAAACGAAGGGCGAGAAAATGACCGACTCGACGACGACGCAGATTGCCGCTCCGACCGACGACACCCGCTGGATCGACCGCCTGGGCGCGACTGCCCGCGCGGTGATCGGCGCCGTCGTCCGCGCGCCCCGCCGCGCGGCCGAGCTCCATGGCAAGCTCCGCGACGAGCGCGACTTCGACCGGATCCACGACGCGCTTGCCAGCCTGAACGAGCGCCAGCTCGGCAAGCTGGGCCTGTCGCGCGACACCATCTATGGCTTTGTCGAGGTGTGCGTGTTCGACCCCGATCGCCGCCCCGAGCTGCGCCTCTACGAGCCTGGCCCCGCGCTGGCGCTGGTGCAGGCCAAGAGCGAGGCGAGCGTCACGATCGAAGGCGAGGCCGCTGCCGAGACGGTGGTCAAGGCCGAGGTCGCCGAGACCGAGACCCCCGAGACCGAGGTTGCCGAGACCGAGACCCCCGAGACCGAGACCGAGGCTGCGGAGGTGGAGATCACCGTCGAAGAGGTGATCGCCGAGGCCGCCGCCCCGGCGGCCGTATCGGCGGGATCTTGAAGGCGATCGAGGAGAAGCTGGAGAGCGGGGAGACGATCTCCAAGCTTTGAGTTTGTGTTTCTTT
>JBCCMW010000108.1:0-10881 GCA_039026175.1 Pseudomonadota bacterium | reverse complement strand
GGATCGGGCTCACGATCGTCCTGATGCTCATCAACCTGCCGATCATCGTCTGGATGCTCTACACCTACTTCAAGGAGATCCCGGGCGAGATCCTGGAGGCCGCGCGCATGGACGGCGCGTCGCTGAAAGAGGAAATCCTCTACGTGCTCACGCCCATGGCGATCCCGGGTATCGCCTCGACGATGCTGCTGAACGTCATCCTGGCGTGGAACGAGGCGTTCTGGACGCTCAACCTGACGGCGGCCAAGGCCGCGCCGCTGACCGCGTTCATCGCCAGCTACTCCAGCCCCGAGGGCCTGTTCTATGCCAAGCTCTCGGCGGCCTCGACCATGGCCATCGCGCCGATCCTGATCCTGGGCTGGTTCAGCCAGAAGCAGCTGGTGCGCGGCCTCACCTTCGGCGCGGTGAAGTAGGGAGGCCGACCATGGGCCAGATCACGCTCGACCGGGTGACCAAGCGTTTCGGCGACACCCAGGTCATTCCGCCGCTGGATCTGACGATCGAGGACGGCGAATTCACGGTCTTCGTCGGCCCCTCGGGCTGTGGCAAGTCCACCCTGCTGCGCCTGATCGCCGGGCTCGAGGACATCACCACCGGCACCATCCGCATCGACGGCCAGGACGCCACCGCGATCCCGCCGGCCAAGCGGGGCCTGGCGATGGTGTTCCAGTCGTACGCGCTGTACCCGCACATGAGCGTGCGCAAGAACATCGCCTTCCCGCTGCGCATGGCCAAGATCGACAAGGCCGATCAGGACCGCCGCGTCGCCCAGGCGGCCGCGGCACTTAACCTGACCGACTATCTGGACCGCCGGCCGGGCCAGCTCTCGGGTGGGCAGCGCCAACGCGTCGCCATCGGCCGCGCCATCGTGCGCGAACCCGCGGCCTTTCTGTTTGACGAGCCGCTGTCGAACCTCGACGCCGCGCTCCGCGTCGGCATGCGGCTGGAAATCAGCGAGCTGCACAAGCGACTGGCGACGACGATGATCTACGTCACCCACGACCAGGTCGAAGCAATGACCATGGCCGACAAGATCGTGGTCCTGCGCGCCGGCACCATCGAGCAAGTCGGCTCGCCGCTCGAACTCTACCGCAGCCCGCGCAACCTGTTCGTCGCAGGCTTCATCGGCTCGCCCCGGATGAACCTGATCGACGGGCCCGAGGCCGCCCGGTTCGGCGCGCACACCATCGGCGTGCGACCCGAGCATCTGGCGCTGGCCGAGCCCGAGGATGCGGGCGCCTGGCAGGGGACCGTCGGCGTGGCCGAGCACCTGGGATCGGACACCTTCTTTCACATCCATGAGACCGGTCTCGCCGAGACGATCACCCTGCGCGCCCCCGGCGAGGTGAGCTTCGGCCACGGCGACCGCATCGCGCTGCGCCCGCGCGAGGACCAGATCCACCGGTTCGACACCGCCGGGCACCGGCTGCCATGATCCGCCTGGCCGGCAAGACGGCGCTGATCACCGGCGCGGCCCGCGGCATCGGCCGTGCCTTTGCCGAGGCCTATGTGCGCGAGGGCGCCCGCGTCGCGCTGGCCGACATCGACCTGACGGCAGCCGAGCGCGCCGCCGCCGAGATCGGCGAGGGTGCCGTCGCGCTCGCCATCGACGTCACCAGCCAGGACAGCATCGACCGCGCGGTCCGGGACACGGTCGGGGCGCTGGGCCGGATCGACATCCTGATCAACAACGCCGCCGTCTTTACCGCGGCGCCGATCGCCGAGATCGCGCGCGCGGACTACGAGCGAACCTTCGCCGTCAACGTCGCCGGCACGCTGTTCACCCTGCAGGCGGTCGCGCGCCACATGATCGACCGCGGCGGCGGCGGGCGGATCATCAACATGGCCAGCCAGGCCGGCCGGCGCGGCGAGCCGCTGGTCGCGGTCTACTGCGCGACCAAAGCGGCCGTGATCAGCCTGACCCAATCCGCCGGGCTGGCGCTGATCGCGCACGGCATCAACGTCAACGCGATTGCGCCAGGCGTTGTCGACGGCGCGCACTGGGACGGCGTCGACGCGTTGTTCGCCCGCTACGAGAACAAGTCCCCCGGCCAGAAAAAGCGCGAGGTCGGCGCCGCCGTCCCCTATGGCCGCATGGGGCGGGCCGAGGATCTGACCGGCATGGCGATCTTCCTGGCCAGCGACGAGGCCGCGTACGTGGTCGCCCAGACCTACAACGTCGACGGTGGCCAATGGATGAGCTGATCCCGCTCTCGGATCGCACGCTGGGGTCGCTGCGAGCCGAGGTCCGCCGCCCGCGCTATGACCGCTCGGCGCTGACGCCGGGGATCGTGCACATCGGGCTCGGCAACTTCCACCGCGCGCACCAGGCCTGGTACCTGCATCGCCTGTTCGACGCGGGGCTGGACCACGACTGGGCGATCCTTGGCGCCGGCGTCCGCCCCGACGACGCGGCGATGCGCGAGCGGCTGCTGGCGCAGGACTGCCTGACGACGCTGATCGAGCTGGCCCCCGCCGCCAGCCGGGCCGAGGTCACGGGTCCCATGATCGGCTTCGTGCCCGTCGAACGGGAGAACGGCGCGCTGATCCGCCAGCTTGCCGACCCCCGCATCCGCATCGTGTCGCTGACCGTGACCGAGGGCGGCTATTATCGCGACGCCGCCACCGGCGCCTTCGACCCCGACCATGCCGACATGCGCCACGATGCCGACCGTCCCGGCCTGCCGTGCACCGCGTTCGGCGCGCTGGTCGCGGCGCTGTCGCTGCGCAGAATGGCCGGCGCGGGGCCGCTGACGGGGCTGAGCTGCGACAATCTCAGCGGCAACGGCCACGTGTTCCGCCAGACCGTGCTGTCGCTCGCCCGTCTGTCCGACCCGGGACTGGCCGACTGGATCGACGCCACCTGCAGCTTTCCTAATGCGATGGTCGACTGCATCGTCCCCGCCACCGACGCGCGCGAGATCGCCCTCGCCCGGGGCTTCGGCGTCGACGACCGAGCGCCGGTGACACACGAAGACTTTCGCCAGTGGGTGATCGAGGACGATTTCTGCTCGGGCCGCCCGGCGCTGGAGCGCGTCGGCGTGACCTTCACCGACCGCGTCGCCGACTACGAAGCGATGAAGATCCGCATCCTGAACGCCGGGCACCAGATCGTCGCGGTGCCCGGCGAGTTGCTGTCGCTCGCGCGCATCTCGGACTGTATCGCCCACCCAGCGATCCGCGCCTTCTTCCACAAGGTCCAGGGCGAGGAGATCGGACCCCATGTCGACAGCGTGCCGGGCATGACGGCGGACGCCTATGTCCGGCTGATCGAGCGGCGCTTCGCCAACCCCGCGATCCTGGACACCGCGCGCCGCGTGACTTTCGACGGCTCGTCGCGGCACACGGGCTTTGTGCTGCCGATCCTGCGCGACGGGCTGGTGCGCGGCACCCCGGTCCAAGGGCTCGCTCTCCTCGAGGCGCTGTGGGCGCGCATGTGCGCGGGCACGCGCGAGGACGGCTCGACCATCCAGCCCAACGATCCGCACTGGGACAGCCTGAACGCCGCCGCGCTGGCGGCGCGGACGCGGGCCCGGGTCTGGCTGGAGCAGCGTCAGCTTTATGGCGGACTGGCCGGCGCGCCGCGCTTTGCGGACGCGTTCGAAGGCTGGCTGACAACGATCTGGCGCGACGGCTGCGTCGCGGCACTCGCCGCCTATACCGGCCGCTGACGCGTCGACTGCGGGGGAGGCGTACGGCGATGTTCGTGGTGTGCGGCGAGGCGGTCTGGGACCTCTTCGGCAGCGAAGGCGACGGCGGTCTCGCCTTCGACGCGCGCATGGGCGGCTCGCCGTTCAACGTGGCCGTCGGCCTCGCGCGGCTCGGGAAGCCGGCGGCGCTGTTTACCGCTCTCTCGACCGACCGTCTGGGCCAGCGGCTGTACGATGCGCTGGCGGCCGAGGGCGTGGCGACCGCGCTGCTGGTCCGCCGCACCCGCCCGACGACGCTATCGCTGGTCGATGTCGGCGCCAACGGCGGGCCGGTCTATGCCTTCTATGGCGAGGGCGCGGCCGACCGCGCGATCGTCCACGGCGATCTGCCGGGCCTCGATCCCGCGGTCTGGGGGGTGCATGCCGGCTCGTACTCGCTGGTGGTCGAGCCTGTCGGCTCGGCGCTGCTGGCGCTGTTCGCGCGAGAGGCGGGGCAACGCCTGCTGACCCTCGATCCCAACGTGCGGCTGACCGCCGAGCCCGATGCCGCGCGGTGGAGAACGCGGGTCGAGCGGTTTGTGGCCCACGCCGATCTGGTGAAGGTCAGCGACGAGGATCTCGCACAGCTCTATCCTGGCGCCGGGCCGGCGGCGGTCGCGGCACACTGGCGCGATCTCGGCGCTGCGCTGGTGGTCGTCACCCGCGGCGCGCGCGGGGCCGAGGCGTTCGGCCCAACGGGCACCGTGCCTGCCCCCGGCCGGATCGTGACGGTGGCCGACACGGTGGGCGCGGGCGACACCTTCCAGGCGGCGCTGATCGCAGCACTGGCCGAGCGTGGCGTGCGGACCCGCGCAGCGCTCGCCGCCCTCGATCCGGGCGCGCTGGCACAGATCCTGGACTTCGCGGTGGCAGCCGCGGCGATCACCTGCTCGCGGCGCGGGGCCGACCTGCCCCGCCGCGCCGAGCTGCCCTGGCCCGCGCGCGACACCCGCTGACCCGCGCCCGCCCTCAACCCCGGCCCTCAACCCCAGATCACGAGCCCGGCCCTCAACCCCGGCCCGCGACCCCGGCCCATGACCCCAGACTTCAACCCCGGCCCGCGACCCGGCGCGCAGCCTCGACGCCGTTCCCGTCGGGATCCAGCCCATGGGCGGCATAGTAACCCCGGCCTTGGGCGCCCCAGTCGTGCCCGCCCCGGTCCTGGCCGCCCCGGTCGCGCCCGCCCCGGTCGCGCCCGCCCCGCCCGTGCGCGCCCCCGATCTTGCGCACCCGGTCTTGCGCGCCTGGTCGTGCCCGCCCCGGTCGTAGGCGCCCCGGTCTTGCGCGCCCCGCTCGCGCGCGCCCAGGGCACGATTTCGCGACGTCGTCGGCGCGCAGCATCCCTGCCGCCGCTGCGGTGCCGACAGATGACGATGCCGTTGCCATTGCCGGTGCCGCGGCGGCGCGGGGCGATCTGTTGCTGGGCCCGGCGCGCGGGTACCTGGCGCAGGGGCGCTCAGCGGTCGTCCATGGGGCCGCCGGTGCCGGTGCGGCGCATCGCTTCGGCTTCGATCACGTCCAAATTGGCGCGGGCGGCGGCGCCGACGGCCTCGGTCTGTTGCGAGGTCAGTGGCGGGGCCTCCAGCTGGCCCGGGATGCGGACCGTCACCTCGCGGTGGGCGAACTTGATCCCCTCCTTCTCGAACAGCTGGCGGATCTCGGCGAACACGCGCTTGCGCGTCACCCACTGATCGCCCGGGCGCGTCATGAACTTGACGCGCACGATCATCGCGCTGTCCTCCATCTGGATCACGCCCTGGCTCTTGAGCGGTTGCAGGAACAGATGGCCCACGGTCGGGTCGTCCATCAGCCGCTGGCCCAGCTTTTTGATCAGCTTGCGCACCCGCTCGATGTCGGTGTCATAGGTCAGCCGCAGCGGCAGCTTCATCATCACCCAGTCGCGCGAAAAGTTGGTCAGGTACTGGATTTCGCCGAACGGGATGGTGTGCAGCATCCCCAGGTGATGGCGCAGCTGGAACGAGCGGATCGAGATCTTCTCGACCGTGCCCTTGACCGAGCCGACGTCGATGTACTCGCCCTTGCGGAACGCGTCGTCCAACAGAAAGAACGCGCCCGAGATGATGTCGCGCACCAGCGTCTGCGCACCGAAGCCGATGGCGAGACCCACAACGCCGGCACCGGCGAAGAGCGGCGCCACGTTCACGCCCATCTCGATGGCGATCAGCAGCACGGCCGAGACGGCGATCACGCTGAGGATGAAGTTGCGGACCAGCGGCAGCAGCGTCGCGGTCCGCGAGGCGCCGGCGCCGCCGCCCTCGCCCTCCAGCACCGCCGTCTGCTCCTCGGGGTCGCCGCTCTCCTCGGCGATCTTCTGGTCCAGCCAGATGCGCGTGGCGTGGAACACGACGTAGCCGATAAAGGCGATGTCGACCACGTCCTCGACGATGCCGAAGAACGCGCTGTCGGCGAACATGCCCGCACCGCCCCAGTACCACACCGCCAGCCAGGCGCCCGAGCCCAGCGCCAGGATGGTGGCCACGCGCCGCGCCAGGTCCTCGAACGTGCGCATGCCGCCGATGGGCGCGCCCATGGCCCGGCGCTCGACGGCCGAGGGCGGGCCGCCCGAGGGGCCCTCGTCCTCGCCCCCGCCGTCGCCGCTGGCGCCGCTCGTCTCGGGCCCGTCGGTGCGCGACAGGCGGTCGACGTCGCCGACGGCGGCCACGTCGGGCGGCACCGCGCCGTCGATGCCGGGGATACCGGTGCCGATGGCGCCGCGGCCGGCCGCGGCAGCGTCGCGGCCCACAGCGCGGGCAGCGTCGCTGGCAGCGTCGCGGGCGGCTTCGGCCGCAGCGGCACGGTCGGCCGCGGCGTTCAGCGCGCGGATGCGCCGGCGGCGGGCAAAGATCCGGTCCGAGGCGAAGACGACCAGCGCATAGATCAGCATCATCGAGACCAGCACCGTGAACGGCGCGATGATCCGCTCGGCGCCCGCCTCGATCCCCATCACCAGCCGAAAGAACAGATCGCCCCACGAGCCCAGTAGATAGACGACGGTCAGCGGCCACCAGCCCAGCACAACGATCTGCTGCAGCGCCGTCAGCCGGGCGGGCAAGCCGTCGGCCTGGACCGGCGCCTGGCCGCCCAGCAGGATGGTCGAAATGGTCCGGCGGTTCATCGACAGCGCCAGCGCCAGCGCGATCACCGACAACAGCGTCGAGCCGGCCGTCACCACGACCGACACCTCGCGCGGCAGGCCCAGCGCCTCGACCCAATAGGAAAAGGCGGCCGCGATCAGGCTGATCACCGAGGCCGCCGTGATCCAGCGGTAGAGCCCGCGCGCCTGTCGGTCGTCGATCACAGGCAGTCGATAGGCCGGCAGGAACGGCGCCAGCACCACGCGCCAGAAGGTGTGCGCGATCTGGATCGAAGCATAGGCGGCGAACACCACGATCACGGTGATCAGCGTCGGCTTGTGTCCGCTGTAGAACGCAAGGCCCACGACCTGGGCCACCGACACCACGATGGCGACGCCGATCACCGTCAGCACCAGGCGCACGACCAGCACCGGCAGCTTGTCGCCATAGCCCTGCGGATCGGGCTTTTGCAGCCGCACGAAAATCGGCCGGGCGAGATAGGCGTAGTAGAGCTCGCCCACGGCCCGGCCCATCATCAGCAACAGCGCGGTAAAGACGGCGATGCCCAGGAAGTGCAGCGGCCGTCCGGTGGGGCTGGCGGCGCGCAGCGTGCTGGAGATCTCGGCCACCGCGTCGGGTACGCGGTCGATGATGCCCAGCAGCCGGGCGCGAAAGATGCCGAGCGACACCTCGAAAGCTGCCAGCGAGCTCACCATGCCCGCCTGTTCCGGCGCGCTGGCGGCAAAGGACGACCCGCCGCTGGCGGCAAGTCGGCGATAGTCGTCCACCGTCGGCGGCTGTCCGGACCCCGAACCGGCGGGCGAGGACAGCGCGCCCGATGTGGCGCTACCGGGCGCCGGCTGGGCGGGCGCGCCCTGGCGGAAGGGGCTCGACTGCGCCGGCGGGCGGGCCGGCGAGCGAGCACTGTCGTCCGGGCTGAACAGATCGTCGTACGGGTCGGCCTGCCCGCCCTGGGCACGCGCGCCCCGTTCGCCCGGGTCCTCGGCGACGGGCAACACCACCAGCGCCAGTATCAGCGCCAGCGCGACGGTCAGTGCACCGCGAAACGCCAAGCGGAGCGCGACCCGGAAGGCCCCACCATGCGCCCCCGCGCGCGCTCCACCGCGCGACCCCGCGCGCGCGCCAAGGTGCGGGGCTGCTGCTGCCGCCGTCTTCGATCCCAGAGACCGGTTTCGCATCCGCTCTGCCATCCGTATGCCCAACCTGCGCGTGGCGCCGACCCCGCCATGGCCGCCGCTGGCCGCCAAACACCGGCAGCACCGGGCGGCAGCGTCTCGATCCCCGCTTCGACGCGCGAGAGACTAGAACCCCCGCGCCACCCGTACCACCGGCCTAGGTGCGCCCATCCCCCAACGCAACCGAAGGTGAGCCGGTGTGAACGGCCACAGCCTGCGATGGTGGTGAAAACCCCACGAGCGCGATCACAAATAGTCCCCCCGCAGCGCCCCCTCCGGCTTTCGCTTGTTGTCCCGCGCTGCATCGCGATAAGGGGCCGAGACGCCTAGCGGGAGCGAGTGCGATGGCAGCGCAGTCAACCGCCGCGCGACCGGGCATCCGGGCGCTGCTGTACAGCCACGATACCTTCGGCCTCGGTCACCTGCGCCGGGCCCGGACCATTGCGGCGGCGCTGACCAAGGCGCTGCCCGGCGGCTCGGCGCTGATCGTCACGGGCTCGCCCGTCGCCGGGCGGTTCGATTTCGCCGACCGGGTCGACCATGTCCGCCTGCCGGGCGTGGTGAAGCACGCCGACGGCAGCTACACCGCCTCGAACCTGTCGCTGGATATCGACGCGATGGCCCGGCTGCGCGGCGCGGTGATCGAGGCGGCGGCGCGCGAGTTCGAGCCCGACCTGCTGATCGTCGACAAGGAGCCCTGGGGGTTTCGCCACGAGATGGCCGAGACGCTGTCGGCGCTGCGCGCGCGCGGCACGCGCATCGTGCTCGGTATCCGCGACGTGCTGGACGAGGAGGACGCGCTGGCCCGCGAGTGGGAGCGTAAGGGCGCGATCGAGGCGATCGAGCGGTTCTACGACGAGATCTGGGTCTATGGCTTGCCCGCGCTCTGTCGCCCGCTCTCGGGCCTCGGGCTGTCGCCGCGGATGGAGGCGCGGACGGTCTATACCGGGTATCTGCGCCGCGACCTGGACGACGGGCTGCTGGAGCCCGACGACGGGCCCGAGGAGCCCTTCGTGCTGGTCACCACCGGCGGCGGCGGCGACGGCGCGATGCTGATCGCCTGGGTGATCCGGGCCTTCGAGACCGAGGCCGCGGCGGGCCGGGCGCCCGGCCGGGCGGGGGCGGCAGCGGTTCCCAGGACGGCAGCAGTTTCCGGGGCGGCGGCGCTGCCCCGGGCACACATCGTCTATGGCCCGTTCCTGGACGCGGGGCTGCGGGCCGATTTCGACGACCGTCTGGCGCGACTGGGCGGGCGGGTGACCGCGATCGGCTTCACCACCCGGCTCGAGGCGCTGATGGCGCGCGCGGCAGGGGTCGTGGCGATGGGCGGGTACAACACGTTCTGCGAGATCCTGTCGGCCGACCGGCCCGCGATCATCGTGCCGCGCACCCAGCCCCGCCGCGAGCAGTTGCTGCGCGCCGCCGCGGCCGAGCGGCTGGGCCTGGTGACGATGCTGACGCCGGTGCGAGACGGCGCGGAAGCCGCGGTGATGGCGCAGGCACTGGCCGATCTGGCGACACGGCCGGCCCCGTCGGCCGCAGCGGCCGAGGCGCATCTCGGCGATGGTCTGCTCGGCGGATTGATGGGCGGGCTCGACGCCGTGGTCGCGCGCACGCACGCGCTGGCGGCGCCGCTCGCCGCCGCTGGCGAATGAGCGAGCGGGCGGCGGGACCGGGAGCGCCTCCGGCGCGCGCGGTTCCGGGGCCTTCGGCCGCCGCGGGTGGTGGCGCCCCGCTCGCCCGGCTGCCAGAGACCACGGACAGCGGCGACGGTGCGCCGGACCCGGCCGCCGTCCCAACGCCGGCCGAAGGCCCCGGAACCCGAGACGTCGGAGACGCCGATGGTCCGGATACACCCGGCGCGCCGCCCCTGGCGGTCGTGGTCAAGGGATACCCACGGCTCTCCGAGACCTTCATCGCGCAGGAGCTGAAGGCCCTGCAGGACCGCGGTTTCCGCTTTGCGATCTGGTCGCTCCGCGCGCCCTACGACCCCGCCGAACACCCGATCCACGACCGCATCCACGCACCGCGGCGCTACCTGCCCGAATACCTGCACCGCGCCCCGCTGCGCGTCGCCGGCGCGCTCGCCCGCGCCGCACGCCTGCCGGGCTTCAAAGCCGCGCTCCGGGCGTTTCTCGCCGACCTGGCGCGCGACCGCACCCGCAACCGCGTGCGCCGCTTCGGCCAGGCCTGCGTGCTTGCCGCCGAACTGCCCGCCGCCACCCGGGCCCTCTATGTCCACTTCCTGCACACGCCGGGATCGGTGGGGCGCTACACGGCGCTGATGCGTGGCCTGCCCTGGGGTGTCTCGGCCCACGCCAAGGACATCTGGACCACCCCGCCCGGCGAGATCGCCACCAAGCTCGGCGAGGCGCGCTTTGCCCTCACCTGCACCGCTGCGGCGGCCGAGACGCTACGCCGGCTGGCGCCCGATCCCGCGCGCGTCGCCCTCGCCTATCACGGTCTCGATCTCTCCGACGTGCCTGCGCCGCCGGAACGGCGGCCGACCGCCGCACCCCGGGCCGAGAGAAACGCCGAGCCCGGCAGCGATGCGGCACGGCCGTTCCGGATGGTCTCGGTCGGCCGGCTGGTCGACAAGAAGGGCTATGACGACCTGCTCGTGGCGCTCGCGCGCCTGCCCGCCACGCTGGACTGGCGGCTCGTGCACATCGGCGGCGGCAAGCGGGCGCGCCGCCTTGGCGCCAGGGCCGCGGACCTCGGCCTCGCTCAGCGCATCGACTGGCGGGGCGCCCAGCCCCGGACCGCCGTCTGGGCCGCGCTGGCCGAGGCCGACCTCTTCGTCCTGCCGGCCAAGGTGGCGGCCGACGGCGACCGCGACGGCCTGCCCAACGTGCTGATGGAAGCCGCCACGCAGCGCCTCGCCATCCTCGCCACCCGCGC